>DASZQC010000491.1:0-8678 GCA_035549815.1 Dongiaceae bacterium | reverse complement strand
CAGCGACTGGGTGGAGAAGGAGCCGCTGATCTCCTGGGTCAAGCCGAAGAGCGGCACCACCGCCTTCCTGAAATACGACCTGCCGATCAAGTCGGAGGAATTCTGCGTGCGCCTGCTGCAGAAGACCGGCGTGATGCTGACCCCCGGCAGCGCCATGGACATGGAAGGCTGGCTGCGCGTCGGCTATGCCAACGCGGAATCCATCCTGCGCGAAGGGCTATCGCGCCTGTCGCAGTTCCTGGCGGAGGAAGCGCGCGCGGCGAAGAAGGCGGTCGCCGCTGGATAAGCGCAGACCAGGATGAAAGGTTGGCGATTTATCCGCTTGCGTTTCGGCATCTCTTGATCTTCGCGCGCCGCGGGGCCAATCTGCGCGCCTACCATCCGTGGCGGAACTGAGCGTGCAAGCTAGGTGTCCCCTCTTGCGGGGCCGCCGATGAGGCTTGCGGGCCGTCCGACGCCTTGATCGACCGGGAGCGGCACCTCAATCCAACCCAAAAGGGGATTCATCCATGAAGCGCACCGAGATCTTCAAGCTCGTAACGGCGTCGGCGATCCTGCTGTCCATCATGGGTGTCACGGTCTACGCGCAGGAGAAATATTCCCTGGTGTCGCCAGGGGGAATCGCGTTTTCCGATTTCCAGGGCTACGAGGATTGGTCCGTGGTCTCTTCCGCCCGCACCGATGAGGTGTTGAAGGTCATCGTCGCCAACCCGGCGATGATCGAAGCCTTCAAGGCCGGCGTGCCCGGCAACGGTCAGCCTTTCCCGGAAGGCTCCAAGATCGTGAAGCTGCAATGGAAACCGAAGAAGAGCACGGAAGCGCCGTTCGAGGTGGATGTACCGGATGTCTTCTCGCAGGCGTTCGTCATGGAGAAGGACAGCAAAAGGTTCCCGGACACTGGCGGCTGGGGCTATGCGACCTTCAACTACGATCCCGCGACCGCCAAGTTCTCGCCCGATCCGGCGCTGGCCGATTGCGGCCAGTCCTGCCATGTGGCGGTAAAGCATAAGGACTACATCTTCCACCCATATCAGGTGCGGTGAATCCCTACTCTCCGTGCGGTGTGTCGCCGGATAGGGGCCATGCAATTCGCGGGCTGGTCGGCTGCTGAACGAGCGACTATGTAAGGCACTCGCCCTTTCGCCGGAGCCCCTCCCATGATCCCTCTCTCCATCCTCGATCTTGTGCGCGTGACGGAAGAGACGGATGCGGGCGCGGCTTTGTGGAATTCCCGCGCTTTGGCGCAGCATGCGGAGAAGCTGGGCTATCACCGCATCTGGTTCGCCGAGCATCACAACCTCGCCGGCATCGCCAGCGCCGCGACCTCCGTCGTCATCGCGCATGTGGCCGGTGGCACGAAACATATCCGCGTCGGCGCCGGGGGCATCATGCTGCCCAACCACGCGCCCTATATCATCGCCGAGCAGTTCGGCACGTTGGAGCGGCTGTTCCCCGGCCGCATCGACCTGGGCCTGGGCCGCGCGCCGGGCACCGACCAGATGACGTTGCGCGCCCTGCGCCGCACGGCCGACGCCGCCGAGCAATTCCCCAACGACGTGCTGGAATTGCAGGCCTTCCTGGCGCCCGCCGGCCCCGACCAGCGCATCCACGCCATTCCGGCGGCCGGCACCAACGTGCCGCTGTGGATCCTGGGATCGAGCAATTTCGGCGCGATGCTGGCGGCGGAGCTGGGCCTGCCTTATGCCTTCGCCTCGCATTTCGCGCCGGACATGCTGCTCGACGCGCTCCGCATTTATCGCGCCCGCTTCAAGCCCTCGGCGCAGCTCGACAAGCCCTATGCCATGGTCGGCGTCAACATCATCGCGGCGGAGAGCGACGCGGAGGCGAAGCGCCTCGCCACCACGCAGCAGATGTCCTTCGCCAACATCTTCCGCGGCGCGCGCAAGCTGAGCCAGCCGCCGATCGACGATATCGAGACCTATTGGTCGCCGATGGAAAAGGTCCAGGCCGGCCGCATGCTGGCGCGCTCCATCTACGGCGCTCCGAAGACGGTGCGAGCCGGGCTGGATGCGCTGATCGCGGAGACCGGCGCCGACGAGCTGATGATCGTCAGCGACGTCTACGACCACCAGAAACGCCTGCGCTCCTTCGAGCTGATCATGGAAGCGGCGAAGTAGCCCCCTATTCTTCCGGCTCCGTCGTGAACATCAGCGGATAGCCCTTGGCCCGGCCGGCCTCGGTGGCGCGGGTGGCCTTGGTCTCGGCGACGTCGCGGGTGAAGATTGCGACGACGCAGGCGCCGCGTTTGTGCGCCGTCATCATCACGCGGTAGGCCTGCTCCTCGGTCATGCGGAACTCGGCCTTCAGCACCATCACCACGAATTCGCGCGGCGTGTAATCGTCATTGATCAGGATGACCTTGTAGAGGCGCGGCCGCGCCACCTTCAGCTCCGGCTTGGGCGCCAGGATGGTGTTGGGCGTGGTGGCAAGATCGCTCATGAGAGGAACATCCCTCCCGAATATCAGCTTTGATGACCTGTTCCGTGCCGCTTCCGTCGGCAGGCCAGATGTAGGCACGCCGGCGATGCGGCAACAGCTCAAATAAGCCTAAAATGCCGGATATTTCCATCCTCTCCGCCACCTCCGGCTTAAGCAAACGTTCGTACTTTCCCGCCACCCTTGGCGCTCCGGTCCGCATCGGAATCCGGGGTCGAGGGCAGCGGGCCGGTGTTGGATGACGTGGGGTCCGCTCACGCTCCGGTCGGGTGGGTAGCACCGGAAATTCCGTGCCTCGGGGCGCGCGGATTTCCGGGCAAGAACAATAAACCGGAAGAGGGCATGCGATGAGTTTCGGCGACATTCTGGTGGCCAAGGGGCTGGTGTCTCAGGAAGACATCGCCAAGGCGCTCGAGCATCAGCGCAACAATGGCGGGCGCATCGGCGACAGCCTGGTGACGCTGGGCATGCTGACCAAGGAGCAGGTCGACAGCGTCATCAGCGAGCAGCCGCCCTCGCCGCTCAATGTCGACGAAACCGGCGTCGATCCGGTGCTGCTGCTGGAGCTGGCGCTGAAGGGCATGCACACGGAGCGGCTGGAGACGGCCTCGCAACTGGCCGAGGCGCTGAAGCTGCCCGGCATTGTCATCAACAAGCTGTTGCAGGATGCCAAGGACCGCAAGCTGGTGGAGGCGGTGGGCGCCGCCAATCCGGGCAGCGGCGGCGCCTTGACCGAGATGCGCCACGCCTTGACCCGCGCCGGCCGCGACGCGACGCTGGAGGCTTATGACAAGTGCCAGTATTTCGGCCCGGCGCCGGTGTCGCTGCAGGCCTATATCGACCGCATCGAGCGCCAGCGCGTGACCAACGAAGTGGTGACCCGCGAAATGCTGGACGAGGCCTTCGCCGGCCTCGTCGTGCCGGACCGCTTCGTCAACCGCCTGGGGCCTGCCGTCAATTCCGGCAACGCGATCCTGATCTATGGCCCGGCCGGCAACGGCAAGACCACGGTGGCCGAGATCATCGGCCGCGTGTTCCAGAACGTGATCTATATCCCCTATTGCTTCGAGGTCGGTGGCGAGATCATCAAGGTCTTCGACCCCACCATCCATCAGACCATCGCCACCGGCACCGACAGCGGCATGGGCGTGCGCCGCGCCACCATCGACCGGCGCTGGGTGCCCTGCTACCGCCCGCTGGTCATCACCGGCGGCGAGCTCAACATCGAGATGCTGGATCTGAAGTTCAACCCGATCGCCAAGTTCTACGAAGCGCCTTTGCACGTGAAGGCGATGAACGGCACCTTCCTGATCGACGATTTCGGTCGCCAGCGCGCCAAGCCGGAAGACATCCTCAATCGCTGGATCGTGCCGCTGAACAGCCGCGTCGATTACCTGACGCTGCATTCGGGCAAGAGCATCCGCCTGCCGTTCGACGAAATCGTCATCTTCTCCACCAACCTGCATCCGAACGACCTGATGGACCCGGCCTTCCAGCGCCGCATCCCCTACAAGCTGGAGACGGTGGAGCCTGCGGAGGACCTGTTCCGCCGCGTCTTCACCGACATGGCGAAGAAGCGCGGGCTGGAATTGACCGACGAGATCTACCGCATCGTCATCGACGGCGTGCGCCAGAACCAGGCGCCGCTCGCCTATTTCCAGCCGAAGTTCATCGTCGAGCAGGTGCTGGCCTCGTGCAAGTTCGAAGGCGTGAAGCCGCAATTCACGCCGGACAATGTGCGCGACGCGATGGCCAATCTGTTCGTGCGCACCGAGAGCAAGATGTTCGGCGTCGCCCGCGCCGCGGAGTGATCGGCCCCGCCCGATAGACCTCGACTGATTGGCGCGGGAGTGATCGCCCGTCACGACGAAAAACGATCAAGCCGATGCGGTGGCGCGGCACTTGGTTGTGGCCTGGCAGATTTGAGTGCGATGCTTCGCAACCGGACGGCACCATCTGCGCCTCATTTCACACCCGATTCCCATAAATTTCCAACACGCTGTTATGGGACTCCATCAACGTTGCTTATCGCGATACGCAGCTCATATATCTTCCGTCAGCACTTCTGCTGAGTCCTGGGAATCGGCGACAACTCCGGCTTCATCTGCTTGACACCAACGGTTCCAAATTGGGAACAATGGTCGGGGATGGTGAGCGGTCACTCGGCGGTGCCCGTCTTCCGGGGAACAATTGGTGAGCGCGCAGGTTCTCGTTACGGGTCAGACCGACGCGAGGGCACATTTTGCGGTCGGAGACTCGGGGGCTGCGGTTGTGACGCAAAAAAAGATTCTGGTGATCGACGACGAGATCGAGTTCGGGCGCCTGGTGGGTCGGGTGGCGCGCGAGTTGGGGCACGAGGTGGAGATCACCACCAACGCCACGCAATTCATGGAATCCATCGTCCGCTTCAAGCCGGACCTGATCGTCATGGACATGGTGATGCCCGGCACCGAGGGCATCGAGCTCATCCGCTGGCTGACCAAGGCGCAATACAAGTCGCGTGTCATCGTCGCCACCGGTTACAATCCGGAATATGCCAAGATGGCGGCGCTGATGGCGAAAGCCGAAGGCATTCTCGAGGTCAGCACCTTGAACAAGCCCGTGCGCCTCGTCGATCTGCGCGAGGCACTGAACGCGGATTAGCGGCCCATCACCACGACGGCTTGCGGCCGGATTGCCGCGGCGATAGACCTGCGGTTCATGAGCTCCGACCGATCCATCGACCGCGACCTCGCCGCGACTCCGATCTCGCTGGTCATCTTCGATTGCGACGGCGTGCTGATCGACAGCGAGCTGATCAGCACCGCGGTCATGGTCGAGATGCTGCGGCCGCTAGGCGTCGCCATCGACCAGCGCCATGTGCTGGAGCATTTCGTCGGGCATCCCTATCCGGTCGTCGCCGGCAAGATCGCGGCGTCGCATGGCGCACCCCTGCCTTCGGACTTCGAATCCTCCTATCGCAGCGCGCTCATCGCCCGCTTCGCGCACGAACTGACCGCCATGCCGGGCATCGTCGCGGTGCTGGACGCACTGGCCGTGCCCTTTTGCGCGGCCACCAGCAGCGCGCCGGAGCGTGCGCGGGAATCGCTGCGCATCGCCGGCCTGGCGCGGCATTTCGGCGAGCGCGTCTATACCGTGTCGATGGTCGCGCGGGCGAAACCGGCCCCGGACCTGTTCCTGCTGGCCGCGCAGCGCATGGGCGTCGATCCGGCGCGCTGCCTGGTGGTGGAGGACAGCCCGCTCGGCATCGCTGCGGCGCGCGCCGCCGGCATGAAGGTCTGGCAGTTCACCGGCGGCGGCCATTTCGCCGCCGCGTGGAAATCGCAGAAGGATGTGCCGCCACCCGATCGCAGTTTTTCCGATATGGCGGACTTCTTCGCGACAGCTCCACATCTGCGCCGCTGACCACCCTTTTCCTTTTCGAACGCTTTGCACTATGGTCGCCGTTCTTGATCAACGGCGTAGTCGCGGGGGCATGCGTTCATGGCGAAGAAGCCGGACGGCGAATCGAGCAGGCTGGATGACGCGGCTCGCGCCGGCTGGCTCTATTACATCGCCGGCAACACCCAGGACGAGATCGCGGTGAAGCTTGGCGTGTCGCGCCAGACGGCGCAGCGCCTGGTGTCGCTGGCGGTGAGCGAGCGCCTGATCAAAGTGCGGCTGGATCACCCGATCGCCAAGTGCCTCGATCTGTCGCGCGCGCTCAGCGCGAAATACGGGTTGCGACTGTGCGAAGTGGTGCCGTCCGATCCGGCTTCCCCCTCCACCACGCTCGGCGTCGCGGAAGCGACGGCAGCGGAGCTGGAGCGGCGCCTGACATCGCAGCACCCGATCGTGGTGGCGATGGGATCGGGCCGCACCTTGCGCGCCGCGGTCGAGCATCTGCCGCCGATGGAATGTCCGCAGCACAAGATCGTCAGCCTTGTCGGCAACATCGCGCCCGACGGCTCCGCCTCGTTCTATGACGTGATCATCCGCATCGCCGATGCGGTGAAGGCGCCGCATTATCCGATGCCGCTGCCGGTCATCGCCGCGACCACGCATGAGAAGCAGCTTTTCCTGGCGCAGAAATCGGTCGCCAGCGTCGTCGACCTGGCGCGGCAGGCCGATGTCACCTTCGTCGGCGTCGGCCAGATCGGCGAAGCGGCGCCCTTGGTGCAGGACGGCTTCGTCACCCAGGCGGAGATGCGCGCGCTGGGCAAAGCGGGGGCTGTCGGCGAGATCGTCGGCTGGGCCTTCGATGCGAAGGGCGAGCTGATCGACGGCCTGACCAATGACCGCGTCGCCAGCGTGCCGCTGGACCGCCCGGCCAGGCGCCTGATCATCGGCGCCGCCATGGGCGCCTTCAAGGCCAAGGCAATCAAGGCGGCCCTCCAGGGCGGCCTGATCAACGGCCTCATCACCAACGAAGCCACCGCCGAGCTGCTCTAGGCGGACCTGCTTCGAATTTGTCAATTCAATCAATGAATTAGACAGCGGCGGCGGCAGGATTGCTGCATCGCGGCGACGAATTCGCCTTGACTCCGATCGCCTTCAGAACTGAGTATATGCCCGCATAATTGGCAAACGCTCAGTTTAAGAGCTGGATGGGAGGAAAATATGCAGCCTTTATTCCGCGCCCTGACGGGCGCGTGCGTGCTTGCCGTCATGTCTGCCGGCCTCAGCTTCTCGGCGGCGGCCGAGACCAAGCTGACCATCGCCACGGTGAACAATGGCGACATGATCCGCATGCAGAAGCTGACCGACGATTTCACCGCCAAGAATCCGGACATCAGCGTCGAATGGGTGACGCTGGAAGAGAACGCGCTGCGCCAGAAGGTGACGACCGACATCGCCACCAAGGGCGGCCAGTTCGACGTGCTCACCATCGGCACCTATGAAGTGCCGATCTGGGCCAAGAAGGGCTGGTTGGTGCCGCTCGACAATCTCGGCGCCGATTACGACGTCGATGATCTGCTGCCCGCCATCCGCTCCGGCCTGTCGCTCGACGGCAAGCTCTATGCGGCGCCGTTCTATGGCGAGAGCTCGATGGTCATGTATCGCAAGGACCTGTTCGAGAAGGCCGGCCTGACCATGCCGGACGCGCCGACCTGGGACTTCATCGCCGACGCGGCGCGCAAGATCACCGGCGACGGAATCTACGGCATCTGCCTGCGCGGCAAGGCCGGCTGGGGCGAGAACATGGCGTTCCTCACCGCCACCGCGAATTCCTTCGGCGCGCGCTGGTTCGATGAGAACTGGAAGCCGCAATTCGACCAGCCGGAATGGAAGAACGCGCTCGATTTCTATGTGAAGCTGATGAAGGACGCCGGCCCTCCGGGCGCCTCGTCCAACGGCTTCAACGAGAACCTGGCGCTGTTCAATTCCGGCAAGTGCGGCATGTGGATCGACGCAACCGTCGCCGCCTCCTTCGTCACCAACCCGAAGGAATCGAAGGTCGCCGACAAGGTCGGCTTCGCGCTGGCGCCGGATAACGGCCTCGGCAAGCGCGGCAATTGGCTGTGGGCGTGGTCGCTGGCGGTGCCGGCCGGCTCGCAGAAGACGGCGGAAGCGCAGAAGTTCATCTCCTGGGCAACCAGCAAGGCCTATCTCGAGCTCGTCGCCTCGAAGGAAGGCTGGGCCAACGTGCCGCCCGGTACGCGCACCTCGCTCTATGAGAACGCCGAGTACCAGAAGGCAGCGCCCTTCGCGAAGATGACGCTGGATTCGATCAACTCCGCCGATCCGACGCATCCGACGGTGAAACCGGTGCCCTATGTCGGCGTGCAGTTCGTGGCGATCCCTGAATTCCAGGGTCTCGGCACGACGGTCGGCCAGTATTTCTCCGCCGCGCTCTCGGGCGAATCCACGGTCGATGAGGCCCTGGCGCAAGCCCAGCAGACCGCGACGCGCGAAATGACCAAGGCCGGCTACATCAAGTAGAAAAAAGCCTCCCATCTCCCCCCTGGCTGCCCGGCCTTATTGCGGGCCGGGCAGCCCTTTCATCTCGGTCGAAGGGGTGCCTGGATGATTGCCAAGTACTCAGAGTCGGCGAATCTAACTCAGACCGTCATGGTCGTGCTTGGCACGACCATCCACGAGTCTGTCTACGCCAGCGCGATCTCGCCCCAAAGAAACTCGTGGATGGTCGGACCAAGTCCGACCATGACGTTGGGAGTGGTACCTTTCCGCGTTGCGAACTCATCAATCATCCAGGCACCCCTTCGACCGAGATGAAAGGG
>DASZQC010000490.1:0-7021 GCA_035549815.1 Dongiaceae bacterium | reverse complement strand
CGGCGATGCTGCCGGTGAAAGCCGGCTCCGCGGCCAGGAAATACGCGACCGAGGAACCAACGACCCCGCCGCCGATTATTACGACGTCAAAGCTGCGCGACATGCTGATTAACCGTGTTTCGCCCCTTTGGCGTCGCCTTGATGTCCGGGCCGCCGACCTTCATCCCAGACACGGATTCCTTTGACCGGCGGCGATTTCTGTTGGAGTGTAGTGGGGAATATGATCTCCGCAAGCATGGGTCAAGCATGAGCCGCGCTTTCGTCAAGGAAAATGACGAGCAGGGGAATGAGCTGCCGGAGCGGCCGCAGAGTCCGTATCCGAACCACATCACGCCCCGAGGCCTCGACGCGCTGCACCAGCAACTGCAATCGCTGGAGGTGGCGCATAAGCGCATGGCCGAGCCGCAAGGCAACGAGCTGATCGACCAGGACGCCAAGCATGGGCTGGAGCGCGATATCCGCTATCTGCAGGATCGTATCGCGCGCGCCATCGTGATCAATCCGGCGACGCAGCCGCGCGACAAGGTCGCCTTCGGCGCCACCGTGACGACCGAGGATGAGAACGGCGAAAAGCGCACCTTCGAGATCGTCGGCGAGGATGAAGCCGATGCGGCGGCCGGACGCCTGTCGTGGGTGTCGCCGCTGGCGCGCGCTTTGACCGACGCGGCGGTGGGCGACACGGTGGTGTGGAAGCGGCCGGCCGGGGACCTCGAGCTCGAGGTGCTCTCGATCACCTATCCGGACTGAGCACGCGACAACACGCTCGCGGACATTCAGCAAATGCCCTGCGCGTCCGGCTCAATTGTGTGAGTCACTCACCCCGCCGCCGCCCGATCCCCATCGAACAGCGCCAACGTATCCCCCACACTCGGCAGCTTCATCCTCAGCGACGTTCAGCGGCGAACCGCCGAAACGCTCTTATCGCTGGTCGTAACCGCCACGCGGACCACCCGGACCGCGGCCGCCGCCACCGCCTGGGCCACCGCCGAACGGGCGGCGCTGAGGAGGCCGACGCGGCGTTGCAGTGCTGGTGTCGAGCGTGATCACGCGCGTCACCTGAATGCCTTTGCGTCCCTGGCCAACCTCGCAGTGAATGGTTGCTCCCTCCGGCGCATCCTGCAGCCCGGCATCTTTCAATGCCGAGATGTGCAAGAAGACGTCCGGCGCACCATCAGCGGGCGTGACGAAGCCAAATCCCTTTTCCGGGTTGAACCATTTGATGCGACCCCGCAACTCGGAGCCGCCTTGATTTTGATCGGACATGTCCAACTCTCAGTCGAAGACCCCTACGCGAGCGCTACAGCACCCCGGCCCACCGCAGGCGGTCGACCCCAAGCTGCCACGCCACAACGAGTGTGGGGCCGTTTTCCAATAAAAAGCAAGCCCGGAAGGGGTAAAACAGGAACCGGAAAGCATTCGCGGAATGCCAGGTACCCTGTGTTGAATATTATTCAAATACCCTGGGACCCATTGAGTGACGGCCCCAATGGAGCCGGGAAACAGGCATGCCCCAGGCCCTTGGCGGGACCAATCGCTTCTGGCAAGCATGTCCGGCGCGGGACTGGCGGGGCGAGGGCTAGTGGCTTTATCGGCCGAACGGCCGCAAGGGTTTGAGCGCAGGGATTGACGGGCTGCCGTTGGTGAAGGGAAGCGTTTTCATGGGGTTCGTCCTAAGCCTGATCAGTACGGTCGCGATCGTCTATGTCCTGATCCTGGCTTATCTCTGGGCCACTCAGCGCCATCACGTCTTCCGGCCCGCCGACGAGCGCCCCGACTTGGCAGGGTCGGCCGTGGCCAGCCTGATGCGCGATACATCAGTCCAGGGTGAGGGCGGCCTGTCGCTGGCGGCCTGGTACGCCCCGGCGCAGCCGGGCAGGCCCACCATCCTCTATTTCCACGGCAATGCCGGGACCCTCGGCGGGCGCGATGAACGTGTGCTGCCCTATCTGCGGCGCGGCTACGGCGTGCTGCTGGTCGGCTATCGCGGCTATGGCGGCAATCCCGGAACGCCGACGGAGACCGGTCTTTATGCCGACGGGCGCGCCCATCTCGATTGGTTGGCGGCGCAAGGCGTGCCGGCGGGCCAGGTCGTGCTCTATGGCGAATCCCTCGGCGCGGCCGTGGCCATCCAGATGGCAACCGAGCGCAGGGTAAAGGCGCTGGTGCTGGAGGCGCCCTTCGCCTCGGTGCTGCTTTCGGCGCGGGTACGTTTCCCCTTGTTCGCCTTCGACTGGCTGATCAAGGATAAGTTCGCCAACATCGACAAGATCGATAAGGTGCAGGCGCCCTTGTTCATCGTCCATGGCGACCAGGATTGGGTGACGAGCGTCAAGTTCGGCCGCATGCTGTTCGACAAGGCGAAAGAGCCGAAGGCCGCCTTGTGGCCGCAAGGCGCCGGGCACAACGACCTGTTGCAGTTCGGCATGGTCGAGGCGGTGACGAAGTTCCTGGACGGATTGTCAGAAGGCCGCTGAGGCCGCGCGCTTCAGCGCCTCGAACGGCAGCAGCACGCAATCGCGCCGGCTCTTGGCGTTGTGCACCGGCGTGAAGATCTCGAGGCAATCCCACTGCGGATCGGCTGCGCCTTCTTTCATCAGGCGCTTCGCCGCATTACCGATCGCTTCGATCTCGGCGTTGCTCTTGCCGCGCAGGAATTCGGCGATGGTAGCGGCGGACGCCTCACACAGCAGGCAGCCGCGCACGTCATGGCCGACGGCCGCGATCTTGCCGTCGGCGACTTTCAGGTCGAGCGTCACGCGGTCGCCGCACAAAGGATTGTCGACCGTCGCGGTGGCATCGGCGTCGGCCAATCGGCCTTTGCCGAAAGCGGCGCGGGCGCGTGCCACCAACGCGGCGTGATACAGAGCTTCGCTCATGCGACCGGCTGCTTCGTCAGTTCGCGATAGGCTTCCGGCGTGTCGACGTCGATCAGGATGCCGGCATCGCCGGCTTCGATCTCCGCCACCTGCTCGGCATGCTCGCCGATCAGATGCCGCGCCCCCACGTCGCCGGCCAGCGTCATCATCTCCGGGAAATAGCGCCGGTCCCACAGCACCGGATTGCCGCGCTTGCCCTCGAAGGTCGGCACGATGATGGTGCGGCCCTCGGTCGGGTTGAAGGCGGCTGCCATACGGCGCAGCAGGGCCGGGGTGACGCGCGGCATGTCGCCCAGCAGCACCATCGCGCCGTCGGCGTCGGGTGACAGCGCCTTGAGGCCGCAGCGCAGGGACGCGCTCATGCCCTCCGCGAAATCGGGGCAGGGCACGATGCGCACGTTCTTGCCTTTGAGCGCGGCGCGAACTTCCTGCTCCTGATGACCGCAGACCACGACGATCTCGGCAAGTCCGGCGGCGAGACCGTGATCCACCACCGAAGCGATGATCGGGTGCCCGCCATCGTCCAGCAGCAGCTTGTTGGCGCCCATGCGGCTGGAGCGGCCGGCCGCCATGACCAGCCCGGCGATGCGCGGCCGGCGATGCTCCGGCCGATGTTCCGACTGGGGCCGGGCTTCGCGCGGCTGCGGCCGGGCCAGGATCTCGCCCAGCAGGCCGCCGGCGCCCATGCGGCGGATGTCGCGGGCGTCGACCGGAATGTCGGCCATCAGCCGCTGCAAAACCCAGTCGAAGCCGTTCAGCTTTGGCGTGCGGGCGCAGCCGGGCAGGCCGATGACCGGCTTGCCCGCGACCTCGCCCAGAAGGATCAGGTTACCGGGATCGACCGGCATGCCGAACTGCAGCACCGTGCCGCCGGCGCCCTCGATCGCCGCCGGGATCACGTCGCGGCGGTCGGTGATGGCGGAGCCACCCATCACCAGCACCATCTCCGCATCGTCCTTGAGTGCGTGGGCGATCGCCTGCGTCAGCCCGCGCGTCTCGTGCGGCGCGCGCAGGTCGGCGACCTCATCGCAGCCCATCGAGGCCAGGCGGCGGTTGGTGACGGCCACCGTCTTTTCCAGCAGTGCCGGCTTCACCGCCGCCAGCTCCGTCTGGATCAGGGCCACGCGGCGCGGCCGATAGGGATGGAAGGAGAGGATCGGCGCACCGCCGTGCGCGATGGCGAGGCAGGCCTGCAGCCGGTCGCGCGGCACGGCGAAGGGGATGATCTTCACTGTCGCCGCCATCTGATCGGCCTCGACCGCGGCGTAATCGGCGAGGGTGGCGAGCGTGATCGCCTCGTCCACCTCGTTGATCGCATTCACCCGCGCGACATCGACGCGCAGCACGCCGGCCTGGCGCACATAGAGATTCACCCGGCCGGTGAAGGGCGCTTCGGCCTGCACGCCATCGGCGCTGAGCGCCTCCGCCAGCGCGGCGGCCGCCTGGTCTTCGCCGACGTCCGACGTTTCCAATTTGGCGACAGTCAGACGCGCGACGCCGGCCGCTTGCAGCCGCGCGATGTCGGCCTCGCTGAGGACGCGGCCTTTCTTGAAGGCGATATCGCCGGTGCGCTGGGCGTGGACCAGGACCGCGCCCCGGCACTCGGAGATCGGCAATTCGGCGAAGATCATTGCGCGGCCGAAATCTCGGGCAGGCGCGTGAGCTTGCCGTTGCGCGCCGCGATCAGTTGCGCCAGCACGGAGATGGCGATCTCCGCCGGGGACTTGCCGCCGATACTCAACCCCGCGGGACCGTGGATGCGGGCCAGCGCCGCATCGTCGAATCCGGCTTGGCTCAACCGGTGCAGGCGCGCGGCATGGGTCTTCTTCGAGCCCAGCGCGCCGATATAGAAGGCCGGCGATTTCAGCGCGCGATCCAGTGCCGGATCGTCGATCTTCGGATCATGGGTCAAGGTGACGATCGCGGTGCGCGCATCGACGTTCAGCGCATCCAGCGCCTCGTCCGGCCAATCGTGGCGCAGCTCCATGCCGGGAAAGCGCTCCGCCGTGGCGAAGGCGCGGCGCGGATCGACCACGACGACATCATAGCCGGCCAGCGCCGCCATCGGCGCCAGGGCCTGGGTGATATGCACGGCGCCGACGATGATGATGCGCGGGTCGGGCACGCGGACCTGCACGAACAGGCGGCGGCCATCGACCTCCAGCTCCGCGGCCTCGTTGGCATCGAGCGTCGCCTGCACGGCGGCGCGCTGGGATGGGGTCAGGCTGAGATCGTCCGTCGGCGCGTCCGGATCGAACAGGCCCTGCGCGTTGCTGCCGAGATCGGTTACCAGCGCCATCGCCCGCCGCGCCGTCTTGGCGGCCAGCAGGCGCTCGACCAGGGCGGCCTTCATTCCAGGCGCTCGACATAGACCTGCAGCTTGCCGCCGCAGGCGAGGCCCACTTCCCAGGCTTGCTCGTTGGTGACGCCGAAATCCAGCAGGCGCGGCTTGCCGTCTTCCATCACTTCCAGCGCCTCGCGCACCACGGCGCCCTCGATGCAGCCGCCGGAGACGGAGCCGATCATGGCGCCGGCCTCATCCACCACAAGCTGGCTGCCGGCGGGCCGGGGCGAGGAGCCCCAGGTGCTGGTGACCGTCGCCACCGCGACGCTGCGTCCCGCGCGTTTCCACGCCAAGGCAGTCTCGAGCACATCTTCCTTTTGGGTCATGCCGCCACCCTCGATCGCGATTCCGGGCCGCGCTCGCCCATGGTCGACAGGGCCCGCGCCAGATCCCGCATGGATTGGAGATTATGGATCGGGCGGAACTCGTCAACGTGTCTGATCATCGCGCGGGCGCCTTGGGCCTGAGGGCGATAAGCCTCATAGCGAAGAAGGGGATTGAGCCACACCAGCCGCCGGCAGGACTTATGTAGGCGTTCGATCTCCTTTTCCAAGCCGTGCGCGCCTTCGCGGTCCAGGCCGTCGGTGATCAGCAGCACGATGGCGCCCTGGCCCAGGACCCGGCGCGACCAGCGCTGATTGAATTCCTCCAGGGAGTGGCCGATGCGGGTGCCGCCGGACCAGTCCGGGACATTCTCGGTCACCCGGTCCAGGGCCACATCGACGTCGCGGTGGCGCAGATGCCGGGTGATGTTGGTGAGCCGCGTGCCGAACAGGAAGCTGAACACCCGGTCGCGGTCGCTGGTCAAAGCATGGATGAAATGCAGGGCCAGGCGGGAATAGCGGCTCATCGACCCGGAAATGTCGCACAGCACGACGACGGGCGGGCGCCGCCGCCGCCGCGACTTGAATTGCAGCGGGATGATCTCCGGATCGCGCAGGCCCGCCCGCAAGGTGGCGCGCATGTCGACACGCCTTCCGCGCGGGTCGCGGCGGAAGCGCCGGGTCGGCACGTCCTCGATCGGCAAGCGCATGGCGGCGATGGCCTTTTTCGCCTCCTCGATCTCCTGCAGGCTCATCTTCTCGAAATCCATCCGCTGCAACAGCTCGCGGTTGGAAAAGGTGAGGGCGGCGTCGACCTCGATTTCTTCCTGCTCGGCTTCCTGTGCTTCACGCGCCTCGCCACCTTGCTCGCCGCGCAGCGCATCGGCGACGCGCGGACTGATCTCGCGATGCTGCTCCTCATCGACCTGTGGAACCTGGATCGCGGGCAGCAGCAGCGACATCATCCGCTGCAGGAATTGCGGGTTGCGCCAGAAGATGTGGAAAGCCTGGTCGAAAATCTCGCGCTGCTCGCGGCGCTGCACGAACACCGCATGGAGCGTCCAATAGAAATCGTCGCGCCCGCCGATGCCGACCGCCTTCACCGCCTCGACCGCGTCGATCGCTTTGCCCGGCCCGACCGGCAGCCCGGCGGCGCGCAGGGCGCGCGCGAACTGCATGATGTTCTCGGAGAGATGGGAGGTCGGATCACCGCTGCCGGTTTTCGCGGCCATGGTCAGTGCCGCGCGGCGGCCATCTCCGCGCGCACTTCCTCCAGGATCTTGGCGGCCTCGCTGCCGCGGATGCGGGCGATGTCGTCCTGGTATTTCAGCAGCGCACCCAGGGAATGGTCGATGGCCTTGGGATCGAGCGTCACCTGGTCGAGCTGGATCAGCGCATCGGTCCAGTCGATGGTCTCGGCGACGCCCGGCAGCTTGAACAGGTCGCGCCCGCGCAGCTTCTGCACGAAGCCGACCACC
>DASZQC010000489.1:0-5112 GCA_035549815.1 Dongiaceae bacterium | reverse complement strand
TCTTCCTTCACGTCCGGCTGGGCGGTGGGCAGTTCCTCCACCACCAGGGCCAGGCGGCGCGGCGTCACATAAGTGCGCGCCAGGGTGAAATGCAGGCCGTTGTCATGCAGCTTGGTGGTGACCAGGCGCTGGAATTCCTCCGCCGCCTTGGCCTGCATGCGGGCCGGGATCTCTTCCGAGAAGAGTTCGATCAACAGCTCGGCCATGGTCAGGCGCCCCTGCCGAAGGATCCGGGGCGAACCGGTTCGCGCTGGGTCGCTTCCCAGGCTTCGCAGCAGGCTTTCGCCAGCGCGCGCACGCGGCCGATATAGGCCTGCCGCTCGGTCACCGAAATCACGCCGCGCGCATCCAGCAGATTGAAGAGATGGCTGGCCTTCAGGCACTGGTCATAGGCCGGCAGGGCCAGCGGCTTTTTCAGATCGAGCAGCGCCGCGCACTCTTTCTCCGCGTCGCTGAAATGCTGCAATAACAATGAGGTGTCGGCATGCTCGAAATTGAAAGCTGAGTATTCCTGCTCCGCCTGCAGATAGATGTCGCGGTAGGTCATGCCGTGGCCGTTGAAGTCGAGATCGAAGATGTTCTCGACCCCCTGCACATACATGACGAGGCGCTCCAGCCCGTAGGTCAGCTCAGTCGACACGGGGTCGCATTCCAGGCCGCCGACCTGCTGGAAGTAGGTGTATTGCGAGACCTCCATGCCATCCAGCCAGACCTCCCAGCCGAGGCCCCAGGCGCCCAGCGTCGGGCTCTCCCAATCGTCCTCGACGAAGCGGATGTCATGGGCCAGCGGGTCGATGCCGATGGCCTGGAGGCTCCCCAGATAGAGATCCTGGCTGTTCGCCGGCGAGGGTTTCAGGATGACCTGGAACTGGTAGTAGTGCTGCAGCCGGTTCGGGTTCTCGCCATAGCGGCCGTCCTTGGGCCGGCGGGAGGGCTGGACATAGGCGGCGCGCCACGGCTTCGGCCCCAGCGCCCGGAGCGTGGTGGCCCAATGGAAGGTACCGGCGCCGACCTCCATGTCATAGGGCTGCAGGATGGCGCAGCCCTGCTTGGACCAGTAATTCTGCAGCTTCAGGATGATGTTCTGAAGGCAGGTCTCGGGATTGGGCTTCCGCCCGGTCATAGCCGCCCCCGGCTCGTTCTATGGTGCGCCGCACCATAGAGACGGGGGCCAGAGTCTGCAAGGCGGCTAAGCGGCCTCCAGAAGGGACTTTTTCCAGCCTCCAAGCGGCCTTAGGCGGCCATCGCCCGGATCGCCATGGCCCGGCATTCCTTGGCGCAGGCCCGGCAGGCGGCGACGCACTCCGCCATGCCACCCACCCGCTCGCAATCGCGCGCGCAATCCTCGCAGAGCTGGGCGCAGATGCCGCATTGGGCGCCGTGATGCTCCCAGCCGATCAGCATGAGCGCGGCGGAGGTACGGCAGACCTCCGCGCAGGCGCTGATCAGCCGGAAATGGTCGGGCTCCACATGCTTGCCGCCGACCTCGAGGCAATGCTGCATGGAGGTCTGCAGGCACGTCTGGTAGCAGTGTAGGCAAGCGTCGATACAGGATCTCATTTCGGCGGAAAGCTGGTGCATGGCGGCCTCGCTGTCGGATATGGCTGCACTAGGTAGAAGCGCTCAGGCCGCAAAAGTTCCGGACGGTCACGCGCTGTGCAGAATTGCCGCAGGGGCGCGGACCCTGCTCAAGAATTGAGCAGCACATTTCGGGTCTCGGCCGGTTTTCCCCGATTTACGTTCTGGCACAGGTCATGCTTCAGTCGTGGTAGTCAGAGGGGCTCGGTAGACAGGGGCAAGATCAGGACAGCAATGTCCCTCAACGAAATGCATGCCGAGGACGGCGGTGTCCGCAAGCCCTATGCGCGGGTGGCGGAATGGCTGACGACTGTCTCCAGCGAACAGCTTGAGCGGCGGCGGGTCGAGGCCGAGCTGTTCTATCGGCGCGGCGGCATCACCTTCGCCGTCTATGGCGACAACCAGGGGGAAGAGCGCATCATCCCCTACGACATCATCCCGCGCATCCTCTCCACCGCCGAATGGGCGAAGCTGTCCAGGGGACTGGAGCAGCGGGTCAAGGCGCTGAACGCCTATCTCGCCGACATCTACGGCAAGCAGGAGATTTTGAAGGCCGGAATCATTCCGGCGGACCTCGTCTGGCGCAACCCGGCCTTCCGGCCGGAGATGTGCAACGTGAAAGCGCCACACGGCGTGCACATCCACATCGCCGGCATCGACGTGGTGCGCGTCGACGCCGACGATTTCTATGTACTGGAGGACAATGCGCGCACGCCGAGCGGTGTCTCTTACATGCTGGGTGGGCGCGAGATCTCGATCCGCCTGATGCCGGACTTGTTCCGCGCGCATCGTGTGGCGCCGGTGGAGAATTATCCGAACGAACTGCTGGCGACGTTGCAATCGGTGGCGCCGAAGGGCGCGGAGAGCGATCCGACCATAGCGCTGCTGACGCCAGGTCAATACAATTCAGCCTTCTACGAGCACTCCTTCCTGGCCGACGCGATGGGCGTCGAGCTGGTCGAGGGCTACGACCTCTTCGTGCGCGACGATGTCGTCTATATGCGCACCACGGAGGGACCGAAGCGCGTCGATGTCATCTATCGCCGCATCGATGACGATTTCATCGATCCATTGGTGTTCCGGCCGGATTCGGCGCTGGGCGTGCCCGGCCTCTATGGCGCCTATGTCGCCGGCAACGTCGCCATCGCCAACGCGATCGGCACGGGGGCTGCCGACGACAAGGTCATCTATTCGTACGTGCCGGACTTCATCCGCTTCTACCTCGGCGAAGAGCCGGTGCTGAAGAACGTGCAGACCTGGCGCTGCCGGCACGATGACGACCTGCGCTACGTATTGGATCACCTGAGCGAATTGGTGGTGAAGGAAGTGCACGGCTCCGGCGGCTACGGCATGCTGGTCGGCCCGCATGCCAGCCAGGCGGAGCGCGACAAGTTCAAGGCGCTGCTGAAGGCGCACCCGGACAACTACATCGCCCAGCCGACGCTGGCGCTCTCCACCTGCCCCACCTTCGTCGACAACGGCATCGCACCACGCCATGTCGATCTGCGCCCCTTCGTGCTGAGCGGCGCCAGCGGCGTGAAGATCGTGCCGGGCGGGCTCACCCGCGTGGCGCTGCGCGACGGTTCGCTGGTGGTGAATTCCAGCCAGGGCGGCGGCACCAAGGATACCTGGGTGATCGAATGCTGAGCCGCACCGCGGACAGCCTCTATTGGTTCTCGCGCTATGTGGAGCGCGCCGAATATCTGGCCCGCGTACTGGAAGCCGCGATGCGCCTGTCGTCGCTGCCGATCCGGCGCGAGGATGCGGAGAATGAATGGGCCAGCGCTCTCGCCACCGCCGGATGCCTCGACGCCTATAAGGAGCTCTATGACCGGGTGTCGCCGGCCAAGGTGACGCGCTTCCTCGCCTATTCCGGCCGCAACCCGACCTCCATCCGCAACTGCCTGAAGATCGCCCGGCGCAACGCGCGCGCGGTGCGCACGGCGCTCACGGTCGAGATGTGGGAGACGATCAACGGCGCCTGGCTCGAATTGCAGCAAATGGATTTTGACGGCGCCGATCACGGCCGCATTGCCCGCTTCCTGGAATGGGTGAAAGAAGTTTCCCTGCGCGTCGACGGCTCCGGCTACCGCACCATGCTGCGCAACGACGCCTACTGGTTCGCGCGGCTCGGCGTGTTCATGGAGCGTGCCGACAACACCGCGCGCATCCTGGACGTGAAATATCACGTGCTGCTGCCCGATCAGGTGGAGGTTGGCGGCGGCGTCGATTATTCGCAATGGGCGGCGATCCTGCGCGCCGTCTCCGCCCTCACCGCCTATCATCATGTCTATCACGAAAGCCTGCAGCCGCAGTTGATTGCCGACCTGCTGATCCTGAACACGCAGATGCCGCGTTCGCTGGCCTCGTGCTACAGCGCCATCTGCGCCAATCTGGAAAGCCTGTCCGACGCCTATGGCAAGCAAGGCGAGGCGCAGCGCCAGGCGCGCGCCATCCGCAACAAGCTGGATACCGGCCGCATCGACCGGATCTTCCAGAGCGGGCTGCACGAGTTCTGCAGCACCTTCATTCTCGACAACGCCCGCCTCGGCGGAGCCATCAGCGAACAATATCTGACCTGAGGTCGTTCATGCGCGTCGCCGTCCGCCATCACACCCGCTATTCCTACGGCAGCCCGGCTAAGTTCGTGTTACAATTGCTGCGCATGACGCCACGCAACCATGACGGCCAGACGGTGAAGACTTGGCGCATCGTGCCGAACTGCGACGGCGTCCTGAAGGGCGGCGAGGATCCGTTCGGCAATCTGACCCACACCTTGTCCCTGGTCGGCCCCGTCTCCGAGATCGAGCTCGACGTCGAAGGCGTGGTCGAGACCGAGGATCGCCATGGCGTGGTGCGCGGCACGTTCGAGAAGTTTCCGATCGAGCTCTATCTGCGCGAAACCCCGCTGACGGCGGTCGACACGGCACTGAAGGAATTCGCCGCCGACACCGTCGTGGAGGCCGGCGCCGAACCTCTCGACAGGCTGCATTGCCTGCTGGTCGGCATCTACTCGGCCGTCAAGTTCGACACACGGCCGACGCAGACGACCACCACCGCGGCCGAGGCCTTTGCGCTCAAGCGCGGCGTATGCCAGGATTTGACCCACATCTTCATCGCCTGCGCCCGGCATCTCGGCATTCCGGCGCGCTATGTCGGCGGGCACATGTTCCGCAATGACGGCGTGGTCCAGCAAGAAGCCGGCCATGCCTGGGCCGAGGCGCACGTTCCCGGCCTGGGCTGGGTCGGCTTTGATCCGACCAACGGCATCTGCCCGACCGAGGCCCATGTGCGTGTCGCCGTCGGCCTGGACTATCTCGGCGCCGCTCCGGTCCGCGGCGCCCGGCAAGGCGGCGCCGACGAGAAGCTGTCGGTGGCGGTGGAGATCAATCAGGCCAGCCTGCAGCGGCAGAGCTGATCGTTACACTCCGACCATCACCCAAACACCTTCCGTCATCCCGGCCCTGCGCCGGGATCCACGGCGCAACCGCAAGAACCTTAGTTTGGTTGCACGGCCCGTGCGGCGGATCGGTG
>DASZQC010000488.1:0-16896 GCA_035549815.1 Dongiaceae bacterium | reverse complement strand
TTCGCGATTTCGAGTTCCACTATGTCGGCGAGGACGGCCGGCGGCACTATGCCAGCATCAACGGGCACCCGCTGTTCGCCGCCGACGGCACCTTCACCGGATATCGCGGGACCGGCCGCGACGTCACCGCGCAAGTCGAAGCCAAGGCCAAGATCGACCGCGCGAACGCACTGCTGGACGCGGTGCGCCAGATCCAGAGCGGCTATATCGCGGGCGGCGAGAAGAAAGCCACCTGCGAACAGATGCTGAGCATCATGCTGGGGCTCAGCGACAGCGCCTTCGGCTTCGTCGGCGAGATCCTGGCCGACCCGGAGGGGCGACGTTATCTCAAAGCTCATGCGCTGACCAACATCGCCTGGGACGAGGCGACGCGGCGGCTTTACGAAGAAAGTGTGCTGAACGGGCTGGAGTTTCGCAATCTCGATACCTTGTTCGGCGCGGTGATCCGCACCGAGCAAGCGGTGATTGCCAACGATCCGGCAAACGATCCGCGCCGCGGCAGCCTGCCGCAAAACCATCCGCCGTTGAACTCGTTCCTGGGCCTGCCGATGTTCGCGGGCAAGACGATGGTCGGCATGCTGGGCATGGCCAATCGCCGAGGCGGCTATGACCAGGAGATCGTCGACTTCCTGGAGCCGTTCGCGGGCGCCTGCGGCGCCGTGCTCGCCGCCATCCAGGCCGATGCCGAACAGGCGCGCGTTGCCGCGGAACTGCGCAAGACCGACGAGCGCCTGCAATCGACCCTGGAAAGCACCGGCGTCGGCCCATGGGATTGGGACCTGGTCACCGGGCTGTTCAAGGTCGATCCGGGTATTGTGCGCAAACTTGGCTACGAGCCCGAAGAGATCGCGCCCAGCATCGCGGCCTGGGACGCTCTGATTCACCCGGAGGACGTCAAGATCGTCGATGCGCGCTTTGCCCAACCAGCGCGCACGCCGGCCGGAGAATCGTTCGAAGCCGTTTATCGCATTCGCACCAAGCAGGGGAATTGGCGCTGGCTGCTGTCACGCGCGAAGGCAATACAGCGCGCCTCGACCGGCCATCCGACCCGCATCATCGGCACGCACCTTGACATTACGGACGTGAAGAAGACCGAGATCGCCTTGCGCCGCAGCGAGGAACGTTTCCGGTCGCTGGCCGAATCGTCGCGCGCCGTGCCGTGGGAAGCCGATATCGCGACTTTCCAGATCACCTATGTCGGACCGCAGATCGAACGTATTACCGGTTATTCGCCCACCGACTGGGTGGAGAAGGATCTGTGGCCGCAGCGCCTGCATCCCGAAGATCGGGATCGGGCGATGAAGGAAATGGAGGTCCTGGTCAACGACGGCCTGGACCACAATCTGGAATATCGACTGATCGCCGCCGACGGCCGCGTCGTGTGGATCCGCGACATGATCAGCGTGATCAAGAGCGACGACGGGCAGCGGTGGCTCTATGGCGTGATGGTCGACGTCACCGAGGGCAAGCAACGGGAGCAGGCCCTGCGGGAGAGTGAACAGCGCTACCGGCAGGCCGAGCGCGTTGCCGGCATCCTGCACTGGTCGGCTGTCGCCGACACCGATACCTGGAAGGATGCGCGCATCACGTTCTCCGAGACTTCGGCGCCGTTCCTAGGCGTGGCGCAGGGCGAGCTCGACCTCACCAATGATCAATTCTATCACACGTTCGTCCATCCCGACGACCGGGAGCGTGTGATCATGCAATTGCGCCAAGTGACGGCGGAGCGGCGTCCGGATTACAGCATCGAGTACCGCATCGTCCGCAAGAATGGCTCGATCGCGGCGGTCTCCGAGCTTGGCCAGCATAGCTACGACGCGACCGGCCGCGTGGTAAGCGCCTTCGGCACCATCCAGGACATCACCGATCGCAAGATGGCGGAGAACGCCCTGCGCCGCGCCCAGATGGACGCGGAAATGGCGAACCGCGCCAAGTCCCAGTTCCTGGCCAATGTCAGCCACGAGTTGCGCACGCCGCTCAACGCCATCATCGGCTTTTCCGAGGTGATGAAAGATGAACTGATGGGGCCGCTCGGCGTGAAGATCTACAAGGAATACAGTGGCGATATCCATGAGAGCGGCCGGCACCTGCTGGCCATCATCAACGACATCCTCGATCTGAGTCGCGTCGAATCAGGCCAGGCCACGCTCAATGAGAGCGAGATCGAAGTGCCTCACATGATCGAGGCGTGCCTGATCCTGATCCGCGGCAAGGCCGATGCCGGCGCATTGACCGTCACGACGGAGATCGCGCCGCGTCTGCCGGCGATCTATGGCGACGAGCGGCTGCTGAAGCAGGCGCTGCTCAACCTGCTGTCGAATGCGGTGAAGTTCACGCCGCGCGGCGGATCGGTCAAGGTCAGGACGGTGCTCAACAGCGACGGCCTCGACATTTCGATCGTCGATTCCGGCATCGGCATGACGGCGGCGGAACTGGAGCAGGTCGCGCGGCCGTTCGTGCAACTTGAGAACTGGCTGGTGCGGAAATACGAGGGCACCGGCCTTGGCCTGTCGATCGTGAAGGCGTTCTGCGAGTTGCATGGCGGCGCGCTGCGGATCAGCAGCGAAGCGGGCCGTGGCACGACCACCACCATTCACCTGCCCTCGTCGCGGATCCTGCCTGCGGAGCCCACCCGCGCGCACGCAGAATAAAATCGGTCCTTGCTTCGAGCAAAGAAAAACGCCGCCGGTTGCCCGGCGGCGTTCTTGTTGATTCGGCCCGCCGCCCTTAGCCCATGCGGACTGGCTCGAAGCGCTGCGACCGCTGGCCGTTCTGGCCGCGCTGGCCGCCCTGCCTCTGGTGACCGCGATGCTTCTGGCCGTGATGACCGTGCGGCTTTGCCGACTGCTGGCCGTTCGACCGGCGGAGCGGCGCATCGCCGCCGCGCCCGTCGACACGGGGCTCGGCCGGCCGTTGCGCATGGGCGCGATTCGGCTGGTCCTGGCGTGGACGCTCGCGGGCCGCTTCCCCGTTCTGGGCGGCACGATGGTTGTGGTTCGATCCACCATGACCGCCGCGGCCTTCGGCATGACGGTGAGCCTTCGGATGAGCATGCTGCGGGCGATCCTCGCGCGCATGATCCCGCTCCTGACGATGGCCCCGATGATTCGTCGCGTTCTGGCTGCCCTGCTCATCGCGGTGACCGTGGCGCGCCTGCTCCTGCGGGCGGGCGTGCGGATGGGGGTGGTCATTGCGCGACCGGCGCGGCTGGTCGGACCGGCTGCGATCCTCGCGATGATCGCGACGGGTCGCCTCCTCCGCGTGAATCTGCGCGTTGCGCGCCTGGTGACGTTCCGGACGCCGCTCCTGGCGCGGCTCGCCGCGCGATGCATGGGCGTTGCGGCCCCCGCCCCTGGCTTGCGGCGCACTGCCACCGCGCTTGCCTTCGGCGATATGCGCCGCGTGAAACGGATGGCCGGCATCCACCGGAACGGCCTGACGGATGGTCTTTTCGATGTCGCGGAGATAGGCGCGCTCCTCGCCGTCGCAGAAGGAGATTGCAATGCCTTCGTTGCCGGCACGCGCGGTGCGGCCGATGCGGTGGACATAACTCTCCGGCTCGTTCGGCAGGTCGAAATTGATGACGTGTGTCACGCCGTCGACGTCGATGCCGCGGGCGGCGATGTCGGTCGCCACCAGCACGCGGACCTTGCCGCTGCGGAAATCGTTCAGCGCCTTCTGCCGCGCATTCTGCGACTTGTTGCCGTGGATGGCGTCGGCGCGCACACCGGCCTTGCCCAGGCTTTCGGCGACCTTATTGGCGCCGTGCTTGGTGCGGGTGAAGACGAGAGCGCGGGAGATCGACTTGTCGCCCATCAGGCTTTCCAGCAACGGCCGCTTGTTCGCCTTCTCGACGAACAGCACGCGCTGGGCGATGCGTTCTGCCGTGGTGGCGACCGGAGTCACCTCGACGCGCACCGGCTCTTTCAAGAGGCTGTTGACCAGGCCCTGCACCGCCTGCGGCATGGTGGCGGAGAACATCAGGGTCTGGCGCTGCTGCGGCAGCTTGGCGACGATGCGCTTCACCGGAAGGATGAAGCCCATGTCGAGCATGCGATCGGCCTCGTCCAGCACGAAGGCCTCGAGACCGTCGAACTTCACCTGGCCTTGGTTCATCAAATCGAGCAAGCGGCCCGGCGTGGCGATCAGCACGTCGATGCCGCGCGACAGCGCCTGGACCTGCGGCCCCTGGCTGACGCCGCCATAGATGGCGAAGCGGCTCAAGCGCAGGTGGCGGCCATAGGAGCGGAAGGAATCGAGGATCTGGACGGCGAGTTCGCGTGTCGGGGTCAGGATCAGGGCGCGGACCGAGCGCGGCGCGGCGCGGCGATCGGTGGTAGTCAGGCGCTGCAGCAGGGGCAGCGCAAAGGCCGCCGTCTTGCCGGTGCCGGTCTGGGCGATGCCTAGCAGGTCGCGGCCCTCCAGCAGCGCGGGAATGGCCTGCGCCTGGATCGGGGTCGGCGTCTCATAGCCTTCGGTGGCGAGCGCCTGCAGCAAGGGAGCGCTCAGCTTCAAATCGGTAAAAGTGGTCATATGGATAGAGTTCTTTCAGTTCATGTGCGTCCGCGCCGCCGCCCGGCCAACGGCCAGCGCGAGCGCAGACAGGTAAAGGCGCTTCCTGGGAAGGGCCCGGGTTCAGACCCGGCATGCGCGCTGTTGCAGGGAAAAGTTAGAGAAGGGTGTCTCGGGACGGAGGGACCGGTCTTGGGACCGAAACAATCCTGCGCGCTGTCGCGAGAGAGGAGGCCCTGACGGCCTCAGCGGGCGGAACATGCGGGGGAAGCGGTTAAAAGTCAATGAAGCGCGGCGCAGGGCAGCCATGCAGGGCGGGAATCCCCCGATTCCAGGGGTTTGGCGGGCCAGGATGTCGCGCTTTCGCCATCGGAGGCCGGGTTGGATATATGCGATGCGACTGGAAGGAAGCTAAGCTCGCCCTACCCTGTCGAGCCAGTGTCGAATCCACATGCCCAAGAAGACCGCCAAAAGCACCGCCGCCGCGCCCTCCATCGGCCGCGGCAAGCGTCCCAACATCCTCTACATCATGTTCGACCAGCTGGCGCCGCAGTTCCTGCCCAGCTACGGGCACAAGGTGGTGAAGGCGCCAAACCTGTCGCGCCTGGCCGCCGAGGGCGTGCAGTTCGACAGCGCCTATACCAATTCGCCGCTCTGCGCACCGGGCCGTTTTTCCATGATGGCGGGGCAATTGCCGAGCAAGATCGGCGCCTGGGACAATGCGGCGGAGTTCCGCTCCGACATTCCGACCTTTGCGCATTATCTGCGTTTGGCCGGCTATCGCACCTGCCTGTCGGGTAAGATGCATTTCGTCGGGCCGGACCAGTTGCACGGCTTCGAGGATCGCGTCACTACGGACATGTATCCAGGCGATTTCGGCTGGACCCCCACCTGGGACGAACCGAAGCGGATCCACTGGTGGTTTCACAACATGCTGAGCGTCACCGAGGCCGGACCCTACGACCGGTCGCTCGAGATGGAGCATGACGACGAGGTGGCCTACACCTCCGTCCGCTGGCTGCATGAGCATGCACGCGGCAACGACCAGCGTCCCTTCATGATGTGCGTCTCTTTCATGCAGCCGCATGACCCTTATCTGGGGCCGCGCGCGGATTGGGAAAGCTATCGCGACGACGAGATCGACATGCCGGTCGTGCCCTATATCGCGCCGGGCAAGCGCGACGCGGTCAGCAAGCGCATGTATGACTTGTATGATCGCGATGAATATCGCGTGACCGAAGCGCATGTGCGCGCCGCGCGGCGCGGCTACTACGCCATGATCACCTACAGCGACCGGCTGATGGGCCGGGTGCTGGAGGCGCTGCACCAGACCGGCCAGGCCGACAACACCATCATCGTCGTTTCCGCCGATCACGGCGACATGATGGGCGAGCGCGGCCTGTGGTACAAGATGACCTTCTACGAGCACGCGACGCGCGTGCCGATGATCGTCCACGCACCGAAGCGGTGGAAGCCGCGCCGCGTGGCCGAGCACGTGTCCCTGGCCGACCTGCTGCCAACCTTCTGCGATATCGCCACCGACGGCAAAGGCGTCGAGTACGCGGCACCGATTGATGGCAGGAGCGTTCTGAACCTGGCCGGCGGCTCGAAGAGCGCGGACAACACGATCTATGGCGAATATATGGCGGAAGGTACATTCCAGCCGGCCTTCATGATCCGCCGCGATCAATGGAAATATGTCTCTTGCGCCGGAGACCCGCCGCAATTGTTCAACCTGAAGGACGATCCGCGCGAGCTTATCAACCTCGCCACCGACCCGAAGTACGCGAAGCTGGCCGCCGCCTTCGCCAAGGAAACGGCGGAAAAATGGGACAGCGACGCCATCCGCGCACGCGTGGTGGAAAGCCAACGCCAGCGCATCCTGGTGCAGGATGCCCTGCTGAAGGGCAAGATCACGCCCTGGGATTTCCAGCCCTTCCAGGATGCGTCCAAGCAATATAACCGCAATTATGGTGCCGAACTTTACGATACCGATCGCCGCGCCCGCATCCCCTTCCGCCCGGAACCCGAAAAGGACGGCAAGAAAACGAAGTAGCGCCGTCCCGTCTTGCCAAGCAGGACGGCGCAAGGGCAACATCCGTGCACCTTCTTTTGGAGCGCGGTTCGTGATCGATCTTTCCGGCAAGGTCGCCATTGTCACCGGAGGCACGCGCGGCATCGGCGCCGCGATCGTGCAGATGTTCGCCGGCTTGGGCGCGAAGGTTGTCTTCACCGGACGTGACGACGAGGCCGGCGCCGCGGTGCTCGCTGAGGTTTCGGCGGCTGGCGGTCAAGCGCGCTTCCAGCAAGGCGACGTGACCGCGCCCGGCTTTCCGGACCGCCTGCTGGACAATGTCCTGGGCCAGGAGGGCAGCGTCGACATCCTGGTCAACAATGCCGGCATCCTATCGCGCGGCGATATCACCGCCTGCACCGACGCGGAATGGGAAGCCACGTTGGAGACGAATGTGACGGCGGTGTTTCGCATGTGCCGCGCCATCGTTCCCGTCATGCGCCGGCAATTCGCCGAGCAAGGCCGGGGCGGCGCGATTGTCAATATCGCTTCCGATTGGGCGCTGGTCGCGGCGGTGAACGCCGTCGCCTATGGCGCCAGCAAGGGCGCCGTCGCGCAATTGACGCGGTCCATGGCGGCCGATCACGCAAAGGACGGTATCCGCGTGAATGCGGTGTGCCCTGGCGATACCGAGACCGAGATGCTGTTGTCGGAGCGCGGCGAGGCGCCGCGGAACGAAGTTCTGGCGGAGCTCGGCAAGTCGCTGCCGCTGGGCCGGGTCGGCCATCCGTCGGAGATCGCCGCCGCAGTGGCATTCCTGGCGTCGGATGCCGCCGGCTTTGTCACTGGCATCATGCTGCCAGTGGATGGCGGCCACACGGCGTGGTAGAGGCCTAGTCAGCGAACACGCGCACTTCACGGAAAGCACGCCATGACCCATGGCCTGGGATTCTTGCTGGCGATGCTGACGGAAGGAGCGCTGGCAGCGGCGCTGGGATGGTGGCTTGCCTCGCACCTCAAACTGTCACGCTTTTCCGGAAGCGTCAGGTGCTGCGCGGCCAGCGTGATCAGCACCGGGGTGACACATCCGGTCCTCTGGCTCTGGTTCTCAAGGTGGGTGGATATCACAGGATCGTGGTGGGGCGTGGCGCTGTCGGCGTTGGCCCTGGGGATCCTGGCGGAGGGATTGATCTACGCGGCCGTATTGCGCGGCCACTGGCGGCTGTCTCTGGCACTTTCGGCGGTGGTGAATATCGCAGGCTTCGGCGCGGCGCTGCTGCTCAACTGGCTGCTGGCGAAGCCGGCCTAGGATAAGCGCTTGGACATCAGCGCATTTTCTGACACATAGGATGGCGAACCAACCTGATAGGGAGCCATCCTCGCGCAATGCCGCATGACACATCGCTGATCGCCGCCATCGTCGCGGGCATCGTGCTCGCTTTTGTTCTGGGTGCGTTGGCGCACCGATTGCGCGTGTCGCCGCTCGCCGGATATCTGCTGGCGGGTGTGGTCGTTGGCCCCTTCACGCCCGGATTCGTGGCCGATCAGCACCTGGTGGGCCAGCTGGCCGAGATCGGCGTTATCCTGCTGATGTTCGGTGTCGGGTTGCATTTCTCGCTCAAGGATCTCTTGTCGGTGCGGGCCATCGCCCTGCCCGGTGCGGTGGTCCAGATCGCCGTTGCGACCTCGCTGGGATGGGGCCTGGCCACGTTCCTAGGCTGGTCGCTGGGCGCGGGGATTGTTTTCGGCCTGGCGCTGTCTGTGGCCAGCACCGTGGTGCTGCTGCGCGCCATGCAGGAGCGCCGCGCGCTACAGACCGATGAGGGCCGGATCGCCGTCGGCTGGCTGATCATTGAAGATCTGTTCATGGTGGCAACCCTGGTCCTGCTGCCACCGCTGGCCGAGATATTGCCCACCCTGCATGGCAGCGACGCCGTATCGACTGCCGGCCTCCAGGAGGTCGGCATCGCACTCGCCTGGACCTTCGGCAAGGTCGCGGTTTTCGTCGCCATCATGCTGGTCGGCGGCCGTCGCGTGGTGCCCTGGATTCTGCATCGCGTCGCCCACACCGGATCGCGTGAGCTGTTCCGCCTCGCGGTGCTGTCGATCGCGCTCGGCATCGCCTTTGGTGCGGCCCTGCTGTTCGATGTTTCCTTCGCCCTCGGCGCCTTCTTCGCCGGCATGATCCTGAGTGAATCCGAGCTCAGTCACCAGGCGGCGCAGGAGACGTTGCCGCTACGCGATGCCTTTGCGGTGCTGTTCTTCGTTTCCGTGGGGATGCTGCTGGACCCCGCGATCCTCGTGGAGCAGTTCTGGCTGCTGCTGGCGACTTTGTTCATCATTACCATCGGCAAGTCGGTCGCGGCCTTTTTCATCGTGCGCGCTTTCCGCTACCCGCGGCGAACCGCTCTGGTGATCTCCGCGAGCCTGGCGCAGATCGGCGAGTTTTCCTTCATTCTGGCGAGCCTCGGCGCGGGACTCGGCCTGCTGCCGGAACAGGCGCAGGACCTGATCCTGGCGGGTGCCATCCTGTCCATCCTGATCAATCCGGCTGCTTTCTTTATCATCGACCGGCTGCAGGCGCGCGGCGAACGTGCGACGCCGAACGCCGCACCTGCCGACACGAATAAGGCAGAGACGGCACAGGCGTCGGCGCCGACATCGCTCCGCGACCATTGCGTCCTGGTGGGCCATGGCCGCGTCGGCCAGGTGATCAGTCGATCCTGCCGCGACGCAGGCCTTGCCTGCTTTGTGATCGAGCATCGCCCTGACCTCGTTGCGCAGTTGAAGGCCGATGGAATTGAAGCGATCGATGGCAATGCCGCCGATCCGCAGGTGCTGACGAGTGCGAACCTCGAACAGGCGCGCTGTCTGTTCGTGGCCGTTCCGGACAGTTTCGAAGCGGGCCAGGTCGTCGAGCAGGCGCACAAGATCAGGCCCGACCTGAATATCATCGTACGGGCGCATTCGGATGCCGAGCTGCAGCACCTGACGCGCCTGGGCGCCACGCATGCGGTGATGGGTGAGCGTGAATTGGGTCTCGCGATGGTGCGAGCTGGATTGCCGGGCGCAGGCACCAGCGAGCCCGGGACCGGCTGGCCGCGGCGCATCATCGACGTGAACCCTGATGGCTCAGCTCAAAGCTGAGCCAGGTCGGCCTCAGTATTCAGGCAGCGGGATAAATTCGGTCTCCTGCGGCACTGGCGGAAAGCTCTGCCGTTTCCAATCGGCCTTCGCCTGCTCGATCCGCTCCTTGGAGCTGGAAACGAAGTTCCACCAGATGTGCCGCGGGCCGTCCATTGGATCGCCGCCCAGCAGCATCAGCCGCGCCGGTTTGAACGCCGTGATATGGACCGCGCGCCCGGACTGAAGCACCAGCAACTGGCCTTCGACGAAGCGATCGCCACCCAGCTCGACCTCGCCGCTCGACACATAGATGCCGCGCTCCGGCCAGTCGGTGGGAATGCGCACCGTTGCGCTGCGGTCGAGCCTCAGATCCACGCAGATCATTGGATGAGGGGAAATCAACGGAGATTCCCGGCCATCCATCGCACCGGCAATCAAACGCAACTCCGCCCCGTCGGACTGCCAGACCGGCAACTGGTCGCGGCCGAGATGCAGGAAGGACGGTATCGTCTCCTCATCCCTGCGCGGCAATGCAACCCAGAACTGGATGCCGGACAGGTTGTGCCCCGTGCGCCGCAATGCATCCGGTGTGCGTTCCGAATGCGCGATGCCCCGCCCGGCCGTCATCCAATTGACCGCTCCCGGCTTGATCTCCTGAATCGTGCCCAGGGAATCGCGATGCATGATCGCGCCCTCATAGAGGTAGGTCATCGTGCTGAGGCCGATATGGGGGTGCGGGCGAACATCCAGCCCCTGCCCCGCCGGAATGATGGCCGGGCCAATCTGGTCCAGGAAAATGAACGGCCCGATCATGCGGCGCTCAATGGCCGGCAGCGCACGACGGACCGAGAAACCGCCGATATCCTTGGCCTTCGCTGAGATTACAGCTTCAATCGTCATGAACCGGCTCCGCCACCGTGTCGTTTGCGTGGCGCAATGATCGCATCCGTGCCGGAATAGCGTCAACGTTGCGCCGCTTGATACCGGTGGTTTGTCCCGTGTTAAATGGACCGGAGCTGGGCTTCGGGGATGATTCATGTCACATCGCGCCAAGATGGCCCTTACGGCCGAACTGGTCGGGCGCGTGCATCGGGTGGTGATGGATTCCGGACCGCCGGCCGGCTTTATCGCGCTGACTGACCGCGACTATGATGAGTGGCGGCGTGCACTTTTAGCGGAGCATCCCAAGGGTGCCGACCTGTGGCTGTTCGCCTATGGTTCGTTGATCTGGAAGCCAGCCTGCGAAGTCGAGGATCACGGGCTTGCATTGCTACGCGGGTGGCATCGCCGATTCTGCCTGCACCTGAGACGCTTTCGCGGTACGCCGGATTTCCCGGGTTTGATGATGGCGCTCGATCGCGGCGGATCCTGCCGCGGCATCCTGCAGAGAATTCCCGCACCCCATGTCGAAGAGCGACTCGACCTGCTGCTGCGCCGCGAAACGAGCGTCAAGCCCGCCAGCAACACACCGCGATGGGTGAGAGTCGAGAGTTCATCCAAATCTCAACACGCCATCGCCTTCACCATCAATCGCAAAGGGCCAACCTATTGCCGCCGCTCACTCGCGGAAACAGCGGAAATTCTGGCCAAGGCCTGCGGCCATTGGGGCACCGGCGCCGAATATCTTCTGCATACGGTCGCTCACCTCGAGGAGCGCGGCATTCATGACCCATATCTCTGGAAGTTGCAGCGGATGGTCGCGCAGATGATTGAGGCGTCCTGCAGTGCCGGTGTTGATCCAACTGCCGGACGCCAACCTTGACGCAGTCTCGATCCTGGATGATGCTCGTTGCATATTTGGCGCTCGACTGACCCCCGTATGGATCTGATGACATGAAGTGACGGTCGCCTCGGACCGTAAGAGCGATATTCAATTCCGGTGTTCTGATGGTCACGAATTGCAGGGCGACCGGCTGTCGGTCGCGATGGCGAGGGAGGCCACGATGCATAAGTCGGTACTGCTGCACGATATCGCCGACATTTATCGCGAGATCCGGAAATCAGATGACGGACAACGATGCTGTGTAGCGCCTGCGCCCGCTTTGCAGGATCGCATCCGGCAGGAACTCGAAACGTTGAAAGCGAATGCGCCGACACTGATCAGCGATCTGATCGGTCTCAAGACTCAGAAGCGCGTCGGATTCAATGACGGGCTGATCGTGCCTGGTTCCGAGCTTCCGCTGGGTGCGCCGCCGGCCGTCGCGCGGGCGGTCGCGATCCATCGATCCTCGGCACTGCCCACGTCGCTGAACGTGCTCGTGGTCCTGGTGGAGTTTTCCGATCAGAAACTGACGGCAACCAAAAAGCATTTCGAGGATTTATTTTTCTCGACCGGTGTGGTCGCCACCGGTAGCGTTCGTGAGTATTTCCGCGAAGTTTCCGACGGCAAGGCGATGATATCGGGGCAGGTTGTCGGACCGTTTCTGATGCCGCGCACGATGGCCGACTATGCCCACAGCGTCTCGGGCACCGGCAGCGCTTCACCCAATGCGCGCACATTGGCGCGCGATGCCGCGCTGGCGGCCGATCCGACGGTCAATTTCAAGAAGTACGACAATGACGGGGATGGTTTCGTCGACGCCTTCGTCGTGGTTCATGCCGGACGGGGCGCCGAAGAAACCGGCCGCAAGACCGATATCTGGTCGCACAAGTGGGTGCTGGAGAATGGCGCGCTGATGGCGGACGGCAGCAAGGTGTTTGCCTATCTGACCGTACCGGAGGACGCAAAGCTCGGTGTATGCGCGCATGAGCTTGGTCATTTGCTGTTTGGACTTCCCGATCTCTACGATACGGACAGCAGCTCGGAAGGCGTCGGGAATTGGTGCCTGATGGGAGGCGGAAGCTGGCTTGGCGGGGGCAACACGCCGGCCCATCCGTCGGCCTGGTGCAAATGCCAGCAGAATTGGGTCAAGACTGTGAACCCTGCGGTCAATAGCCAACGTAGTATTCGCGATGTGAAGCAGAGCAAGGAAGTGCTACGCTTATGGAATAGTGGCAAGACGAGTAAGGAATATTTCCTGGTCGAGCATCGCCGGAAATCGGGGTATGACAAGTTCCTGCCCGGCGAAGGCCTGCTGATCTGGCATATCGACGACACCATCGATTCCAATACCAATGAGGTCCACCCGAAGGTGGCATTGCTCCAGGCTGATGGTGCCGAAGATCTGGAGCATGCACGCAACCGCGGCGACGGGGCCGACCCTTATCCAGGCACCGGTGGCAAACGGCAATTCAACGCCGGCACAGTGCCCAGTTCCAATTCTTATGGCGACCTCGCCACCAATGTCGCGCTTGCAGATATTCAGGAATCAGGCGGCGTCATAAAAGCGATGGTCTCCGTCACGGGTGCGCGTGTGTCGGGCGGCACGAGCGGCGGCACCGGGCGGCGAAGGCCACCAGCATCCGGCGGTAACCGCCGTTCACAACCCAAGACCGCCAAACGTAAAGGCAGCGGCAGAAAGGCCGGCAAGACAGGGGCGTCCAAGTCGAAGCAGAAAGCCAGGAAAGTACCGCGTAAGGGGAGAAGAGCGCGCACAAAATCGGCGCGGCGACGCTGAGAAACAGCGACGAATGGGAGGGGAAGCACGATAGAATGGTTCAAGCGGTCGAGAACTGGTGTTGCGTATCGGGAACCGTCGACCAATTCGATCGCGGTAGTCGCAACACAGGGGTCGGCTCCGATCAGGTCGTGTTGTCGATCCAGATCGGCGGGATCAAGCCAGTCGCGGGCTACCCGACACTCATTCACACGGAGGATACCGCGATGATCTCCGTGATCGTGCGCAGGTCACAGGTCGGAGAAGGCCGCGTCGACGGTCGGCATGTAACGATCCCCGTCCGCGTCGCCGGGCCTGATCGGTGTTTTGCGCACCCTGACTGGAGCCTCGCGGGCGGTTCGGCGATGTGCGGCGCCAACTGAGATTAGGCGCCGCACATTCATGCCATGGCTATTCCGCGCTGCGCGGAGACGGCGGCGCGACGTGCGCGCGGCGACCACCGAGCCAGATGGCGATACGCCGGACCACCACATAGAAGACCGGTGTAAACAAGAGTCCGAAGAACGTCACGCCGATCATGCCGGAGAACACGGCCGTGCCCATGGCGATACGCATCTCGGCGCCGGCACCGCTCGCGATGACCAGCGGCACAACGCCCAGGATGAAGGCGAAGGACGTCATCAGGATGGGGCGAAGGCGCGTTTGTGCGGCACGGATGGCGGCCTCCACCGGATCCTTACCCTCTTCCTCCGCCTGCTTGGCGAATTCGACGATGAGAATCGCATTTTTCGCGGCAAGACCCACGAGGACGACGAAGCCAACCTGCGACAGCACATTCACGTCCAACCCGCGCATCAGCAAACCGGTAACTGCGGCCAACAAGCACATCGGCACGATCAAAATGACCGACAGCGGCAATGACCAGCTCTCATATTGCGCTGCCAGCACCAGGAAGACGAACAGCACTGCCGCGCCAAAGACCAGCAGTCCGGTATCGCCGGCGAGCTTCTGCTGATAGGCGAGTTCGGTCCACTCGAAACCGAATCCCGCTGTCAGCAGGTTGTTGGCGAGTTCCTCCATCTTGGCCAAGGCCGTGCCGCTCGACGTGCCCGGCGCGACGTTGCCCTGGACCTCTGCCGCTGGGAACAGATTGTAGCGCGCCACGCGATAGGCGCCGGCAATATCCTTGATCTTCGCGACTGCTCCGATCGGCACCATTTCGCCGAGGTCGTTGCGAGTCTTGAAGTTGGAGATGCTTGCAACATTCTCTCGATACTTACCCATCGCCTGGGCGGTGACCCGGAATGTGCGGTTCAAGAAGTTGAAGTCGTTGACAAAGGTCGACCCCAAATAGACCTCCAGCGTGCGGAATACCCGCTGCGCCGGCACGTGGAACATCTGCGCCCGAACCCGGTCGATCTCGGCAAAGAGCTTGGGCGTGCTGGTATTGAACAGCGTAAAGACCGCGCTCAGGCCAGCCGTCTGGTTGCCGGCGATCATGATCTGCGTTGCCGCCGCTTCCAAAGCTTTCAGGCCCTGGCCACCGCGATCCTGGATCATCATCTTGAAGCCGCCGGCATTGCCGATGCCACGCACCGGAGGCGGTGGCACGGTGATCACGAAAGCACCTCGGATCGTGTTGAGCCGCTGGGTCATTTCACCCAGGATGCGGTTCGCGGTCAGGCCCTGTGGGACACGCTCCTCGTACGGGGCCAACACGGAGAAGATTGCCGCAGCGTTCGAAGCATTGGTGAAAGTCGCACCATCTAGTCCGGCGAAGCCGGCCGTATTGATCACGCCCGGCGTCTCCAGCATCAGCTTGGTCGCCTGCATCACAACCTCGTCCGTCCGCGCCAACGATGAGCCTGGCGGCAACTGCACGATGGTGATGAGGTAGCCTTCGTCCTGTGTCGGAATAAATCCGGTCGGCGCGCGATTGAACTGGTAGGCGGTCGCGGCGATCAGGCCCGCATAAACCAGCAGCACGAGCACGGCAAACCTGATCAGCTTCTGCGCCAGCCGGGCATAGCCGCGCGCCAAAGCGTCGAAGCCGCGATTGAAGACACGGAAGAACGACTTGATCGGATTGAAGCGCGCCCTGTGTTCATCCTCATGGCGGTGCGGCTTGAACAGGATGCCGCTGAGCGCCGGGCTCAAAGTCAAGGAGACCAGCAGCGAAATGCCGGTCGACGTCGCAATCGTAATCGCGAACTGCCTGAAGAACTGCCCGGTGATGCCGCTGAGAAAGGCGGCCGGAATGAATACGGCTGTCAGCACGAGCGCGATGGCGACCAGTGCGCCGCCGACCTCATCCACGGTGCGCCGCGCGGCTTCCTTGGGTGACATACCCAGTCGCAGATTGCGCTCAACGTTCTCCACCACGACGATGGCGTCATCGACGACGATGCCGATGGCCAGCACGAGGCCGAACAAGGTCAGCGTGTTGATCGAGTATCCGAGGATCGCCATGACGATAAAGCTGCCGACCAGCGAAACCGGGATCGCGACAATCGGAATGATCGAAGCGCGCCAGGTCTGCAGGAACAGCACGACGACGAAGACGACCAGGGCGATGGCCTCGAAGATCGTGACGATCACCTCGTCGATCGACTTGGCGATGAAGTCGGTGGGGTTGTAGACCACATCGTACTTGATCCCCGGGGGGAAGCGCGTCGAGGCATCCTTCATTGTCGCCAGGATGGCGTCGGCAGCCTCGAGGGCGTTCGAGCCCGGTCGCTGGAAGATGCCGATCGCAACGGCGCCCTTTTCTCCCAGATAGGCGTTGAGCCCGTAATCCTGGGCGCCTAGCTCGACCTCGCCCACGTCGCGCAGGCGTGTTACCTCGCCGTCGGATCCGGTCTTGACCACGATATTGGCGAACTGCCGAGGCTCCACGAGGCGCCCCAGGGTTTCGAGGTTCATCTGGAAAGCGCCGGGATCTGGCACTGGCGGCTGGTTCAGCACACCCGAGGCCACCTGCAGGTTCTGCGACGCGACCGCGTCCACGACTTCCGATCCGGTCATGCCACGCGCCGCGATCTTGTCGGGATCGAGCCAGATGCGCATGGCGTAGTCGCGCGCACCGAAGACCTGCACATCGCCCACGCCATCGACGCGCTTCAGCACGTCGACCAGCTGCAACGTTGCATAGTTTGAGATATAGAGCTGATCGCGCGTCTGGTCCGGCGAGGACAGATGGACGACCATCAGGAAGTCGGGAGAGTTCTTGCGCGTGGTGACGCCCAGGCGCCGCACCTCTTCCGGCAACCTCGGCTCCGCCGCCGAAACCCGGTTCTGCACCAGAACCTGCGCCTCATCCGGATCGGTGCCCAGCGCGAAGGTCACGGTGATCGAAAGTTTGCCGTCGCTGGTGGCCTGCGACAGCATATAGATCATATCGTCGACGCCGTTGATTTCCTGCTCCAGCGGCGTGGCGACGGTATTGCTGATCACTTCCGCCGACGCGCCCGGATATTGGGCCGAAACCACGACGGTCGGCGGCGCGATCTCAGGATACTGGGAGACCGGCAGGGCGAAATAAGCCACGCCGCCGATCAGCGTGATGAAGATCGAAACCACACCCGCGAAAATGGGGCGGTCGACAAAGAAACGGGCAAAATTCATGTCGGCTACTCTGAGAAGGACGCTTGGGACGTATCTTCGATCTTGCCCATCTCCGGCGTGACCTTTGAGCCCGGCCGCGCCCGCATCAATCCGTCGATGATGACGACGTCCGTCGGTGCAAGG
>DASZQC010000487.1:0-3988 GCA_035549815.1 Dongiaceae bacterium | reverse complement strand
CGGATGAGCGCACGCTCGGATTGATGATGGCGAACGCCCACAGCCAGGCGGGCGAGGCGGCATGAGTGGCGCGCCGCAGGTGGCCTTGCCGCGCTGGATCGATGTCGGGCTGTTGCCGATCATCAACCTGGTCCAGGCGCTGCTGGTCTCCGGCCTGGTCGTCCTGGTGATCGGCGCCGACCCGTTCTACGCCATGAAGGTCATGGCGCTGGGGGCGGTGCAGGATTCCCTCGCGATCTCTTACACGCTCTATTACGCGACCAATTTCATCTTCACCGGCCTTGCGGTCGCCGTTGCGTTCCATGCCGGCCTGTTCAATATCGGCGGCGAGGGGCAAGCCTATTTCGCCGGGCTGGGCGCGACGTTGCTGATCCTGGCGCTGGACCAGTTCCTGCCCGGCATCATCGTGCTGCCCCTGGCGCTGATCGCCGCAATCGCCTTCGGCGCCGCCTGGGCCTTCGTGCCGGCCTACCTGCAGGCCTATCGCGGCAGCCATATCGTCATCACGACGATCATGTTCAATTTCATCGCCGCGTCGCTGATGGTCTATATCGCCTCCGACGTGCTGCGCCCGCCGGGCGAGATGCTGCCCAGCAGCCGCGAGTTCGCGCCCTCCGGCTATCTGCCGGCGATTCACGAAGTGTTGGCCGCCATCGGCATCAAGATGCCCAGCACGCCGCTCAATTTGTCGATCGTCTGGGCGGCGATCTGCTGCGTCTTCGTCTATGTGTTCATCTGGCGCACGCGCTGGGGTTATGCCATCCGCGCTGTCGGCCTGTCGCCCAAGGCCGCGATCTATGCCGGCATCTCGCCGCAGCGCGTGACCATCCTCGCCATGTGCCTGTCCGGCGGCCTGGCGGCGGGCGTCGCCTTCAACGACCTGGTCGGCTATCACCACAAGCTGTTGATCGATTTCGTCGCCGGCGCGGGCTTCACCGGAATCGCGGTGGCGCTGATGGGCCGCAACCACCCGATCGGCATCGTCCTCTCGGCGATTCTGTTCGGCGCACTCTATCAAGGTGGCGCCGAGCTGGCCTTCGAGATTCCGACCATCAACCGCGACATGATCGTCGCCATGCAGGGGCTGGTGATCCTGTTCTCCGGCGCGCTGGCCTACATGAACCGGCCGTGGATCGCGCGGCTCTATGTCCTGCTGGCGAAGCGGCCGGCCCTGGCGGAAGCGACCTGAGATGGAAGAGTTCGCCATCCTCTTCGTCTCGGTGCTGGCGGCCACCTTGCGCGTCGCGGCTACCCTGGTGTTCTGCGCCATGGCCGGCATGTTCTCGGAACGCTCGGGCATCATCGATATCGGCCTCGAGGGCAAGATGCTGGCGGCCTCTTTCGCCGCGGCCTGCGTGGCGATGGTCACCGGCTCCGCCTGGGCGGCGCTGCTGGGCGCGGTCATCGTCTCCTGCGGCTTCGCGCTGGTCCACGGCCTCGCCTGTATCACCTACCGCGGCAACCAGGTGGTCAGCGGGGTCGCCATCAACATCGTCGCCGCAGGCCTTACCATTGTGCTGGGCAATGCCTGGTTCGGCCGCGGCGGCAATACGCCCGACCTCGCGCCCGAAGCGCGGTTCATGCCGGTCGCCTTTCCCGGCGCCGACGTGGTATCGAGCATCCCGCTGATCGGGCCGATCTATGCCCATGTCATCGGCGGGCACAATCTGCTGGTCTATGTCGCTTATGCCGCCGTGCCGGCCGCGTGGTGGGTGCTGTATCGTACGCGCTTCGGCCTGCGCCTGCGCGCGGTCGGCGAAGAGCCCAAGGTCGTGGACACCGCCGGCATCTCCGTCACCTGGCTGCGCTATCGCGCCGTGCTGATCGCCGGGACGTTGTGCGGCTTTGCCGGCACTTATCTGGCCATCGCGCAGAATGCCGCCTTCAGCCCGCATATGACGGCGGGGCAGGGCTTCATCGCGCTGGCGGCGATGGTGTTCGGCAAATGGCGGCCCTGGCCGGCGATGTTCGCGTGCCTGTTGTTCGGCTTTCTCGATGCCGTCGCCATACGCCTGCAAGGGGTCATCCTGCCCGCGATCGGACAGGTTCCGGTGGAGGCGATCCAGGCCTTGCCCTATATCCTGACCGTCGTGTTGCTGGCCGGATTCGTCGGGCGCGCCCAGGCGCCGCACGCACTGGGCCAGCCCTATGTGAAGGAGCGTTGAGAGATGAATTCGGAGCTGTTGGAGGCAGCCAAGCAGGCGATGGCGAATGCCTATGCCCGATACTCCGGCTTCCACGTCGGTGCCGCCATCCTGGCGGAGAACGGCAAAATCTATTCCGGCTGCAATGTCGAGAACGCGGCCTATCCGATAGGCAATTGCGCCGAGGCCTCCGCCATCGCGGCCATGGTGCGGGATGGCGCACGGGAGATCCGCGAGATCGCGATCATCGGCGGCAAGCAGGGGCGGGCGAGCGCGGCCTGCATGCCCTGCGGCGGGTGCCGGCAGCGCATCCTGGAGTTCGCCGTCGACTCAACGCAAATCCACATCTTCACGGCGGCGGGCCTGCATCGCACTTACGCGTGCAAAGAGCTATTGCCGGATTCCTTCGGCCCCAAGGATGTTGCCGGATGACCGAAGCAGCCTATGTCATCGCCAAGGCGCGGCCCGATTTTCGTCCGCGCGTCGGTATCGTTCTCGGCTCTGGCCTCGGCCCCATGGCGCAGGACGTGGCCAATCCGACGGTGATCGAGTATCGCGACTTGCCGGGCTTCGCGCGGCCGAGTGTCGAAGGCCATGCGGGCAAGCTCTCGCTGGGTCATATCGGATCGACGCCGGTCGCCGTCCTGCAGGGCCGCACGCATTACTACGAGCATGGCCGCGCCGACGCGATGAAGGTGCCGGTGCGCACCTTGCACGCCATCGGCTGCGAGGCGCTGGTGCTGACCAATGCCGCCGGCAGCCTCGACCCGGCGATCGGTCCGGGCTCGATCATGGCGATCAACGATCACATCAACCTGGTGCAGGCCTCGCCGCTCTATGACGAGGCCGGCAACGGCCGCTTCGTCGACATGGTCGGCGCCTATGATGCCGGGCTGCGCAAGGCGGCGCAGAAGGCGGCCGTCGCTGTCAACGTGAAGCTGCTGGAAGGCGTATATGTCTGGTTCTCCGGCCCGCAATTCGAGACGCCGGCGGAAGTGAAGTTCGCCCGCATCATCGGCGGCACGGCGGCCGGCATGTCGACGGTTCCGGAGGTGATCGTGGCGCGGCAGCAGGGGCTGCGGGTCGCGGCCTTCTCCATCATCACCAATCTCGGTGCCGGGATGAGCGACGCGCCTTTGAGCCACGAACACACCATGAAGATCGCCGACACGGCCGCGGGGGACCTGCGTCGGCTGCTGAACCGCATGATCACGGATTGGCCCGCATGAATCTTGCTGACCGCGCGCGGCAGGCCCTGTCGCTCCTCGACCTCACCAGCCTCAACGACAACGACACCGACGCGGTGGTGGAGAAACTCTGCGCCCGCGCCGTGACGCCGCACGGCAAGGTGGCTGCGGTCTGCGTCTGGCCGCGCTTTGCCGCGCTGGCCAAGCAGCGCCTGGGCACCAGCGGCGTGAAGGTTGCAGCCGTCGCCAATTTCCCGATGGGCACGGCCGATGTCACCCTCGCGGTGCGCGAAACCAAAGCGATCGTCGCCGCCGGTGGCGACGAGGTCGACGTGGTGTTTCCGTATAATTCCTGGCTCAACGGCGACCATCAGATCGGCGGCGACCTCGTCAAGGCCTGCAAGGATGCCTGTGGTGGCACGGCGATCCTGAAGGTCATCCTGGAAACCGGCTGTTTGCGTTCGGAAGGCGAGATCGCTGACGCCTCGTCCATGGCGATCGATGCGGGTGCCGATTTCATCAAGACCTCCACCGGCAAGGCCACCATCTCTGCCACGCCGGACAGCGCCCGCATCATGCTGCGCGCGATCAAGGCGAGTGGCAAGAAATGCGGCTTCAAGGCAGCGGGCGGTATCATGGACGCCCGCACCGCGGCCG
>DASZQC010000486.1:0-12811 GCA_035549815.1 Dongiaceae bacterium | reverse complement strand
TCGAGGGTTTCGCCGGGCACCAAAGCGGTGATCATGATGCCGTCTCCGGCATACACGACCTCCGGCGCGATGCCGGCCTGCGCCGCCAACATGGCGCAGCGTTGCTCGACCGCGCGCGAGATGCCGTGCTGAGGAATCTCCGCGCCGACCCGCGCGAAATAGCGGCGACCGCCATCCAGCACGGTGAAGTTGCGGTTGGTCCGACCGGCGGCCACCGGCTCGATTTCCGGCCTTCCCCGCCACAAAGACAGGGCGGCGATACGCGCGGCCTCGTTCATCCCTTGACCGCTCCGAAAGTCAGGCCGCGCGCCATGTAGCGCGACAGCATCAGCGAAAGCGCCAGCACCGGCACGATGACCACGACGCCCAACGCCAGCGCCGGACCCCACAGGATGCCGCGATGGGTCAGGGCGAGGCCGACGATGGGCGGCAAGGGCCGCAATTCGCCGCCAACCATGACATTCGCCAGCAGGAACTCGTTCCAGGTGAAGATGAAGACGAAGAGGGCGCAGCAGACGAGGCCGGGAATGGACAAAGGCAGGATCGCCCGCCACATGGTGCCGAGCGGACTGCAGCCGTCGATGGTCGCGGCCTCGTCGATCTCGCGCGGGATCTCATCGATGAAGCTCTTCAGCACCAGCAACGCGAAGGGAAGCTGGAAGGCCGTGTTGAAGACGATCAGCACCAAGTGCGTGTTGTAGAGGCCCACCTGCTTGGCCAGGATGAAGAGCGGCACCGCCGCGGCGATCGGCGGGATCATCTTCAGGCTCAGGATATCGAACAGGATCGCATCCTTGCGCCACAGCGGAAAGCGCGACAGGCCGTAGGCCGCCGGAAAGCCCAGCACCAGGGTGGCAAGCGTGGTGGCGACGCTGATGATGACGCTGTTCAGCAGATGATCGGCGACCGCCCAGTTCTCGAAGATGAAACGCCAGTGATCCAGCACCGGCGTGAAGAACCAGACCGGGTCGGGCGACAGCAGATCGCCCTCGCTCTTGAAGGCGCCGGCGATCATCCAGCCCAAAGGAAACAGGAACAGCGCGACGATGGCGGCGTTCGCGGCCACATGCAGCATCGCGCCGGGCGATATGGCGCGCTTACTTGGCATCGGCGAGGTCGCGCTTGAACAGGATGGTGGTGATCGCCAGCACCGCGATCAGCACCAGGAACGAGATGGCGGAGGCCGAGGCGATGTTGAGGTTCACGAAGCCCTCGCGGTGGATGAACAGCGAAATGAGGTCGGTGGCGCGCGCCGGGCCGCCCTTGGTCAGCACATAGACCGTGTCGAAGGTGGCGATGGCGAACATCAAGCGAAACACGACGGCGATGACGATGATCCGCCGCATCAAAGGCAGGGTGACGCGGAACAAGGTCTGCCAGTGATTGGCGCCGTCGACCTGGGCCGCCTCCAGCGGTTCCTTGGGCAGGCCTTCGAGCCCGGCCAGCAGGATCAGGAACATGAAAGGCGTCCATTGCCAGACATCCATGATCACGATCGACAGGACCGCCAGCATGGGATCGGACAGCCACAGGATACTGCCGGCACCGGAGAGGATGCCGAAATCGCTGTTCAGCATCAGCTTCCAGATCAAGCCGACGCTGACCGGCGTCGCCATCACCGGCAGCAGGAGCAGCGCGCGCATCACCGGATGGGTGCGTTGCATGCGGCTGAAGGAGTAGGCCAGTGCGAAGCCCAGGATGAACTCCACGATCACGGAAGCGACCAGGAACAGGGCCGTTACCACCAGGGAATCGCGAAAAATCTCGCTGCCCATCGCCTGGGCATAGGTGTCGAGCCCGACGAAATTCGTGATCGGGCTGGTCAGGCGCAGATTGGTGAAGCTGGCCCATAGCGAGTAGAGCAGCGGGTAGATGACGATGAGCATGATATAGCAGAAGGCCGGCCCGACGAAGGCGACGCCCAGCAGGCCCTCGCGTGCGCGGCGGGATTTCACGCCTTCACCTGGATCAGCGTCACCGCCTGCTTGCGCAACGGCTGCAGCACCGCCGGGTCGTCGCAACCGGTGATGATCTCGCTGATTGCGCTCAAGGGCAGGGCGCTGATCCGTTCCCGTTGATGGATCTTGTTGGCGATGACGATGGCGATGGTGCGCCCCGCCTGGCCGGACATGCATTTCGCCAAGGCAGCATCGTTGGGATTGCGGAAGGTGAGGCCGCTTTCGATGCCGATTCCGTCGGGCGCGATGAAGGCGAGGTCGGCATTGATCTGCGCCGCCATGGCTTCCGCGAACGGGCCGGACGTGGCGAGCGATGTCTGGCGCACCTGACCGCCCAGCAGGCAAACCGCGGCCTTCGGATTCTCCGATAAGGTCGTCGCCACATTGATCGCCGAGGTCGCCACGAACACCTCGATGCCGGAAGCGACGATGGCCTTGGCGATGGCCATGATGCTCGACCCGTCATTCATGAAGATGGTGCTGCCGGGCGCGATCAGCTTCAGCGCCGCCTCGGCAATCGCGCGCTTCTCGTCCGCGTCCTGGGATTCGCGATAAGCGAAGTTCTGCTCGGCCGCGCGCACCGATTGCATGACCGCGCCGCCATGGGTGCGTTCGATGCCGAGGCTCTCCTGCAGATGGTCCAGGTCGCGCCGGATGGTGGCCGGCGAGGCGGACACCAGAGCGCACAATTCCTCGACCGACAGCGTGCCGCGGGCGAGGAGGAGCTTCCGGATTTCGGCGCGGCGCTGCGCCGGATTGCGTTGAATCTTGACCATAATTCGCAATATACGTCAGCCAAGATGAGAAAACAATCACTATCAATCACTATAATTGACATTAGTGATCGTACCGTGACACTCTTTGCACGGTGAGGCCAAGAACAAGCGACCCGGAGACAAGGGAGAGGGAGACGTCAATGAACGCGCAACGAACGACGCGGCGGAACGCCGTGCTCAGCGCCATCGCCGCGACGGCGCTGGCGACGACCATCAGTTTCAGCGCATGGGCGGAGACCGAGGTTCGCGTGATCGCGACCGGCGAGCCCTACGGCAACGCGATGAAGAAAGCGGCGGAAATCTACAAGGAACGCACCGGCGTTTCCGTCATCGTCGACCAATATCCGTATTCGGAGGCGTACAACAAAGAGGTGCTGCTCGGCACCACCGGCTCCGACGAGTACGACATCATGGTCCTGGATTGCATCTGGCTGCCCTTGTTCGTGAAGAGCAATTGGGTGCAGCCGCTCGATCCGTTGGAAGCCAATGCGAAGCAGAAGATCGACTGGAACGGCTTCCTGCCCGGCATCGTCGATGCCTATGACCGCTATAACGGCCAGCTCTATGCAGCACCCATCGATTTCTTCATCGAGGTGATGGCCTATCGCGCCGACCTGTTCGAGGCGGCGGGGCTGAAAGAGGCACCGAAGACCTGGGATGAATTCCGTGCCTATGCGGAAAAGCTGAACCAGCCGGACAAGGATATCTATGGCGTGGTCACCATGCCCGGCGAACAGGATGCCGGCTATTCCGAATGGACCGTGCGTCTGGCGAGCCTGAACATGCCGGCCAATGCCAATCAGTTCGTCTGGGACAAGGATTTCAAGTCGGCGCTGAAGCACGAGGATAACGGCAGGAAGGCGCTGGATCTGTGGCTGGACATCAAGCCGTTCGTGGCGCCCGGCGCCAACGAGATGGGCTATGCCGAATCCACCAATGCCTTCATGCAGGGCAACGGCGCCATGTTCATCAACTGGTACATGACCTTCTCCGACGTCGAGAACCCGGAGACCAGCAAGGTGACGGGCAAGGTGAAATACGCCTTGCCGCCGCGCAACACGCTGGAAGGCGACCGGCACGATTACCTGGGCGGGTTCCAGATCGCCATCGCCGCCAACGCGCCCAATGCGGGCGCGGCCTATGACTTCATCTCCTTCCTGACCACCGACGAGGGCCAGGCGATCATGCTGGAGAATGGTGCGCCGGGCGCCTATCGCAGCTTCGTCTATGACGATCCGAAGTGGCTGGCGCGCTATCCGTTCCTGGCGCCGGTGAAGGATGCGCAGGTGATGATCCCGCTGACCTCCGACTTCGCGGAGTATGTGGAGATGCAGCGCGTCATCTATGACGAGCTGTTCGCCGCCTGGGCCGGCAACAAGACCCCGGAAGAGGCGATGGCCAAGGCCGACGAAGGGCTCGACGGCCTGATGAAGCAGCTCGGCTATCAGAAGTAATCCGCGCCGCGATCCGTCCGGGGCCGTCGCCCCGGACGGGTTGGCGCATCGAGAGGATCCGGTGTCAGACGTCGTCTTCCGGAACGTCACGAAGCAGTTCGACGACGTCCAGGTCATTCCATCGCTCAACCTTGCCATCGACAGCGGCAGCTTCACCGTGCTGCTGGGTCCGTCAGGCTGCGGCAAGAGCACCTTGCTGCGCATGGTCGCCGGGCTGGAGGATGCCACCGACGGCGACATCCTGATCGGCGGCAAGCGGGTCAACGATCTGCGCGCCAGCGAACGCAACATCGCCATGGTGTTCCAGAGCTATGGCCTCTATCCGCATCTGAGCGTCGCCGGCAATCTCGGTTTTCCGCTGCAAGTGGCGCGGCTGCCACGCGAGACCATCAAGCGCAAGGTGGAGGAGGTCGCGGCCAAGCTGGGCCTCACGCCATATCTGGCGCGCAAGCCGAAGCAATTGTCCGGCGGCCAGCGCCAGCGCGTCGCCCTGGGCCGCGCCATGGTGCGCGACCCACAGGTCTTCCTGTTCGACGAGCCGCTGTCGAATCTCGATGCCAGCATGCGCGAGGAGATGCGCTCGGAGCTGATCGCCTTCCACCGCGCGCTGGCCAAGACCATGATCTATGTGACGCACGACCAGGTCGAGGCGATGACCATGGCGCAGCGCATCGTGGTCATGCGGCAAGGTGTCATCCAGCAGGCCGGCACGCCGCGCGAGATCTACAAGCAGCCGGAAAACACCTTCGTCGCGAAATTCATCGGCAGCCCGCCGATGAATTTGCTCCCCGCCGCGGCGTTCGGCGTGCAACTGGGCGCGGCGGTGAAAAGCCACATTGCTCCGACGGCTTTGGTCGGATGCCGTCCGGAAGATATCGGCCTGATGCCACCATCGGAGCCGCACTACGCGCTGCCTGCGCGCATCGCGTCGCTGCAGCCGCTCGGCGCGGCCTTGCTGATCGAGTGCGAGCTGGAGTCTGTGGCGGCGCGCGTGTCGGTGCTGGCACCTTGGCGCGAGGGTGATCTGCAGATCGGCCATGCGCAGATGTTGCATTTGCCAAAGGCCAGCTGCCTGTTGTTCGATGGCGAGCAAGGCCGGCGCTTGCGCGGCTAAATCGTCTCCCGTCCTGTAACGTCTCCTCGTCTCCGGCGACTTATTTGTATCGGCGCGGTGCTGCGCGAGCATGATGTCGCGCACTTCGCCTGTTGCGGATGAGCGCCCATGCAGAAATCTCGAGAGCCGGTCGGCCCCCCCAAAACGCCGCCAACCGGCACCCCCACCCACTCCGTTCCGGTTGCTTCGGAACGGGGTGGGTTCTTTGTCCAACCGCGCGTCGTTCGTGCGCCTGTCGCGTTACGCCGGGATTCGCAGGAATCGCGCTGATCCAGCATCGCCGCATGGCATCACGAATAAGCTGCGCCACCGTTGCGCTTTGCCTGGCTCTGGTTCCCGTCGCCTGGGAACCGGCCCAGCCGCGCCCGAGCCGCGCCGACAGTGCGGCCGCGACTCCCGCGGTGCCAGCGGTCAGTGTCGATCCCGAATTGGCCTCCGTCCAAGGCATCCAGGCCTGGGCGCGCATCCTCGCGCTGAGCGCCGAGGATGATCCGGTGCGGCGCGCGCCGACTTTGTTTGTGCCCTCCGACAGTGCCATGCACGCCTTGCCGGACGGCATGGTCGATGAGCTTGTCCGCGCCGACGGTCGCGCCCTGCGCCGCGCCTTCCTGGCGCGCAGCGCGACCGATGCACGGATCGAGCTGAAGGACATCGCCGGCAAGCGCATCCTGCTTGCCACCTTGGACGGCCGCCCGCTGGTCATCGACGCCACCGGTGGCGACATCCAGGTCGGCGACACCGAGGCGATCGAGATCCGCGCCCTGCCGGACGGACGCTCGCTGTTCATCCTGGACCATGTGATTACCGAAGGATCGGTCGATCCCGAGTGATCGTCCGAGCGATCGGCGACGCGAAAAGAAGAAGGGCGGGAAGCCTCGGCTTCCCGCCCTTTGACGTCAGCGGCTAACCGGCCGCTCGATCAGAAGGTGATCGCGGTGCCGATGCCGATTTCGAAACCGGAATAATCGTCGACCTGATCGGCCGTCTCCGGATCGGTATCGATCCAGGTATAGCCGAGTTCGCCGTCGACATCGATGCCGGGGCCGAGCGCGTAGTTCGCGGTCAGCACGGCGCGGTCCATCGTGAAGTCCGCATCGCCGCCGCCGACGAAGTCCGTCGTCGCCAACTGATGCGAATACTGGCCGCCGAAGGTCCACGAATCCATCGTGTAGGCAACACCGCCGCCGGCAACCCAGGCGTCGGTCTTGTCGCCGATGTCGAAGTCCACCAGGTTGTTGTAGTAGGCGAACACACCGCCGATGGCGAAGTTGCCGAAGGTGAGGTTCACGTCGCCCTGGTAGAATTGCTGCTCGTCGCGGTCGGGACCGCCATTGGTCTTCTCGACATGGCCTTCGAACGAGCCGCCGCCGCCGGCCGTCAGGCCCCAGCCGTCGCCTTCATAGCTGTAGGTGGCGTACGCGGCGAAGTTGTGCCGGGACTCTTCGTCGTTGTTGATCGGCATGCCGATATGCGGGCCGCCGACATCGATATGACGCTCGTCGCCGCCATTCGGCGTGTAGGACAAGGCCAACTGGAAGCCGCCGAAGCTCGGCGTGACGTAAACGAGCTTCTGCGCGTCGCTCCGGTCGTCGACGCCGATGCAGATGGCGTTCGAGGTCAGGGCCGGGAAGCCCTCGGCGAAGCCGTCGACATTGGCGCCCCACTGGTTCGGCGAGAAGGCTGAGAAGTTGGTGGTGCCGCCCGGCGGAACGATGCACTGCCCTTCGAGCGCGTCGTCCTGCGAGCCGACCCGCACTTCACCGAACCCGCCCGAGAAATAGACCCAGGCTTCGTCGATCTGGTCGCTGTCCGTCTCGCCTTCCAGCTCGACGCGGGCGCCGACTTCCAGGCCGTTGTCGAGCACGGTCGAGCCCTTGAAGTGGATTTCGGCATCGTTGAAGAAGCCGTCGGTGTTGCGCTCGTTGCCGAGCTCGCCTTCGCTGTCGTCATCGAAGACGACCATGTAGGCCTCGCGGAAGAAGCCGCCGACCGAGAGCTTGATCCCGTCCGCTGCGAATGCCGGGCTCGCGACTGCGCCGGCGCAAAGCACGGACGCGGTGCCCAAGAGTGTCTTTTTCACGATTCATTACCCCTTTTGCGATGAAGGCGTGACGCATTCCGGTGCGTCGGGGGCCGCGCCAGAATGCGTCACTGCGTGTTCGTTCCGCAGGAAAGCGGTGCGTTACGTGCAATCGAGAGCCGCGTGTATTTGGCGGCACTCTTGTGGCAATCGTACCGCAAAGATTTGTAACAGCCTTGTCACTTGCGGGGGCATGCGCGATGGACGCGCGCAGATCTGCGTTGTTGTGACGCAGCGGATGGCGAAGGTCAGGCGGCTTTGGATGCGCGTTTCGTGCGGCGCGCCTTTTGTCCCTGCTGCATTTGTGCCTTATGCGCCATGATGATCGCAGGGATCAGTGCACCGAATCGTTTGGCGATCTCGTCCGCGCGCGAGGAATTGTGCATCTCCACGCCGCGGCGCTCGCTTCTGATGAGGCCGGCTTCGCGCAGCACCTTGAAATGTTGCGAGAGGGTGGATTTTGGGACAGACTGCTCGCTGACTTCGAGGAACGCCGCGCAACGTTGTGCGCATTCGGATTTCGCGATCTGGACGAAGATTTGGACTCGCACGGGATCGGACAGGGCATACAGGATGCCCTCGACCGTGATGTCCTCGGCAGCAGGATGAAACAAAGGTCGCATGCGGCCCTCTTAGCATCGGGTTGACCCCCTGTCCAACTGTCCTTATAAACGGAAGAACAATAGTTCGGGAAATCGGAACTATTGGACCGGAGTGGCGAGGATGCGGGGATTGGGTTTGGCGTCGCAACAGTGGAAGCTCCGCCGCGGCGACCGGATGCGGGACTAGGGACTAAGGCGCGTGTTTGGCCGGTTGCCGGAGCGATTGCCCGGACCAATTGGTGCCGGCCGATATCGATGCCAAGCCGGTGGGACGCCAAGCCGAGCCGGAAATGGGGCAGTCTTTTCAACCTACTGGGGCAAGCTTGAAATTAGTAAGCAAGCTTATTATAAGTGAGCCTACAAGTTGGAGCGATGCCGTCAGGCGCGCCCGGCGGAGCGGCGGAATTTTGCCGGTCGCGGTGCGCGGCGGGCGATCGAGACTTGCATGATGTCGACCTTGGACCCCACCGAGCATGATCTGAGCGATCTGGAAAGCCGCGCGTCGTCGGTCGCGTCGGTGTCGTCCGAGGACGAGTCCCTCCCGATTGTGGCGGACCCGGTGCCCGATGAACCGGCGACAAGCGAAGAGGCGCCACCGCCGCCGCCGACCTTCGATGGCGTCGAGCTGCATCTGCTGGAGCAACTGCGCGCCAAGGATGAGCAGGCCTTCAACGCCTTCGTCGGCACGCATCATCGCGCGATGGTGCGCTTTGCCATGCAGTTCGTGCGCAGCCGCGCCTCGGCCGAGGAAGTGACGCAGGACACCTGGCTCGCGGCGCTGGACGGCCTCGCCCAGTTCGAGGGCCGCTCGTCGCTCATCTCCTGGATCTACGCCATCCTGATCAACAAGGCGAAGAGCCGCGGCCGGCGCGATTCCCGCGACCGCGCGATGACATCGGCTGACGGCGATGGCTGGGACGGAGCCGCCGAGGACGGCGGCCAGATTCCGCAGGACCTGTCATCGGACGGCATCGACCCGGAGCGGATCCTGGCCGGCCGCGAGATCGGCGACATCATCCAGAAGCTGATCGGCGATCTGCCGGAGCTGCAGCGCGCCGTCATCACCATGCAGGACATCCAGGGCCACGATTCCGTCACCGTGTGCCAGGCGCTGAATTTGACCGACGCCAACCGGCGTGTCCTGCTGCACCGGGCGCGAGGCCGGTTGCGGCGCGAATTGCAGGCGATCCTGGGAGAGCAGAAGGCAGCGGCGCCGCCCGGGCGCTAGGCGATCGCTAAGCGATCATGCGCAGCGGATTCTCCGCGGCGAAGACGGCTTCACCGGCTACGAACGTGGCGACCAGGCGCGGCAAGCGGCCCGATTGCCAATCGACCAGCAGCAGATCGGCGCGCTGATCCGGCGCGATGCGGCCGCGATCGCTGAGATTCACGGCGTCCGCCGCATTGGTCGAAACCAGGCGCCAGGCGCCGGCCAGGTCGATCAGGCCCAGATCGACCAGCATGAAGGCGGAGGCCATCAGCGCCGGATAATAATAGTCCGAGGTCAGCACGCTGCAGAGATGCTCGGCGACCGCCTCGCGGCCGCCCAGTCGCGCGGCGTGGCTGCCGCCGCGCACAACGTTCGGTGCGCCGAGGATGGTGAAGGCGCCGCGCTCGAGCGCCGCCCGTGCCGTCGCCCGGTCGAGCGGGAATTCGCAGATCTTGCAGCCCAGCGCCAGGAATCCGGCCTGCACCTCCGGGCTGTCGTCATCGTGCGAGGCCATGGGCACGGATTTGCACCGGGCGGCCGCGGCGATGCGCTGCATGGCGGCGGGCACGTCATCGGCGCGGCTCTTGACCTGCGCCAGCAGGGCGGCGAAGGCGTCGGCGCTCAAGCCGGTGCGCGCGGCATAGGTCGACAGCTTGTTGGCGTCGCCGAGCTTGGCGGCGATGTCGTCGGTGTGGTCGTTGAAGGCGAAGAGGTCGACCAGGCCATCCTCGATCCAGCCGATCACCTCCTGCTCGGCTTCGAGGTTGAAGGTCTCGAAGCGGAGGTGCAGCCGCGTGTCGCAGGCGAGCTCCGGCCGCATCGCGCGCAGCTTGGCGACGAAGCGCCGGGCGGATTCGCCGTCGCGCAATCCCGGTTCCCAGGAATAGGTCAGCCCGTGATAGGCGGTGGTGATGCCGTTGGCGAGGAGCTGCCGGTCGGTCTCCGCCAGCGCCAACTCATCGGAGAAGCGCACGCCCGGCCGCGGCATCAATTGTCGCTCGAACGCATCGCCGTGCAGATCGACCATGCCCGGCAGCACCAGCAGGCCCGGCGCATGCCAGCGTCGCGCCGTCGCGGGCGGCGCGGCGCCGATCGCCGCGATGCGGCCGTCGCGCAGCGTCACATCGGTCGCTTCCAGAGATCCATCGGGCAGCAGCACCCGGCCACCGACGATCACCGTTTCCATCTGACGCGACTCCATGACCGCTCCTCTCCTTGCGGCTGGGATCATCGCCATCGAGGACGGCGCATTCCAGCGACAGGTCGATGACAGCCCAGTCGCTGCCGGTGAATCCCTGGACCGCGCGATGTCTTATCCATCGGCCGTCATAAAACAGACATTTTGGGGTCAGGCGATGAGTCATCGGCCGATTCCATCCTGCTTGGCGACCGCGATTGCGATTCTCTCCCAACGCAACTCCCCCGGCGAAATTCCTCCATGGGGGCTCGAAAGGAACGACCATGACGCTGCTCTCCATGACTCGCCGCCTGGTTCTGGCCGGTGCCGCCGCGCTGCCGTTGATGGCCGTCGGGCACTTCGCCCATGCCGCCGAAACCATCCGCTTTGCCGTGACCGATATTGCCGGCCTGGAGGATCTGCAGCGCGAATATGGCGCCTTCCGCGACAAGCTGCAGGAGGCAACCGGCTATGAGATCGAGTTCTCCGCCGTTACCAGCCGCACCGCGGCGGTCGAGGCGATGCGCGCCAAGCAGGTGGATTTCGTGCTGACCGGCCCGGCCGAGTATGTGGTGTTCAAGAAGCGCTCCGACGCGAAGGTGGTCGTCGGCTTCCAGCGCCCGGATTATTTCGCCATGATCGTGACCCTGGCGGAATCGCCGATCCAGAGCGTGCAGGACCTGAAGGGCAAGAAGGTCGCCTTTGGCGATGTCGGCTCGACCTCCACGCATCTTGGCCCGATGCAGTTGCTGGCCGATTTCGGCGTCGACCCGATGAAGGATGTCGAGCCGCTGCATGTCAGCCGCAACGTGGCGATCGAAAGCCTGATCAAGGGCGACATCGCCGCGGTCGGCATGAACGCCACCCATCTGGGCGGCATCCGCGCGAAATTCCCCGACACCGCCTTCAAGGTGATCGCGCGTGGCCGCGACCTGCCGAACGATCCGCTGCTGGCTGGCGCTCACGTCGACCCGGCGGTGATCGAGAAGATGCGCACGGCTTTTGCCGAGAACTCGCCGGCGCTGATCGAGGCGCTGCTGAAGGGCGAGGACACGCAGAAATATGTCGGCATGCACTTCCTCGCCGCGATCGAGGATCGTGATTATGACTATGTGCGCAGCATGTATGCCACGATCGGCTTCCCCGAATATGCCGAGTTCGTCGGCCAATAGGGGGCGGGGATCATGTCCGTCCTGCCGGTCGATCAAGCGGTTCGCGGCGTCACCCTCCCGGAACTGTCCGGGAGGGTCGGCGCGCCGGCGGAGAGCGGCGCCGATCTGGAGGTCGCCGGCCTGTGCAAGAGCTTCGATGGCAAGCGGCCGATCCTGAACAACGTGTCGCTGCAGGTGCCGCAGGGCCAGTCGGTCGCCCTGGTCGGTTCCAATGGCGCAGGTAAATCAACCCTGCTGCGCTGTTGCTTGCGTCTGGTTGAGCCGGATGGTGGCGACATCCACCTGCTGGGCCGGGATGTGCGCGGGCTCCGGCGCGGTGCGTTGCGGCAATTGCGCGCCGAGATCGGCTTCGTGTTCCAGCGCCACAATCTGGTGGCGCAGCTTTCGGTGCTGAGCAACGTGCTGCATGGCGCGCAGGCGCGTCATGGCGGACCGCGGGTCTGGTATCACCCGCTGGCGCCTCGGCGCTTGCGCGAAGAGGCGATGCATTGCCTGGAGCTGGTCGGGCTGGCGGATTTCGCGGCGCAGCGGGCGGATCGCTTGTCCGGCGGCCAGTCGCAGCGCGTCGCCATCGCGCGCACTTTGATGCAGCGGCCGAAGCTGATGTTCGCCGACGAGCCGGTGGCGAGCCTCGACCCGCACGCGGGCGAGGAGGTGATGGAATTGTTCGCCGATCTGATCCGGCGTCAGCGCTTGACCCTGGTCTTTACCTCGCACCATATCGACCACGCCTTGCGCTTCGGCGACCGGGTCGTGGCCTTGCGCAACGGCGGCATCGCGCTCGACGCATCGGCCGGCGTGCTCGACGCGGCAACCTTGCGGCGGATCTATGAGTGATACGACCATCCATCCGCTGCATGCGCCGCCGCCGCGCCTGGTGCGGCCGAGTGCCGCCATGTTCGCGCTCTATGTCGGCGCGGGCGCCTTCTTCATCTTCTCGCTCTATGGCAGCGACCTGTCGCCGGCCAAGCTGATCGACGGCCTCCCCAACATGTTCCGCCTGCTGGGCGAGATGTTCCCGCCCAGCATCGAGCGCCTGCAATCCGTCGGCAGCGCCATGCTGGAGACGTTCCAGATGGCCTTCGCCGGCACCGTCATCGGGGTACTGCTGAGCGTGCCGCTGGCGATCCTGGCGGCGCGCAGCCTGACGCCGCATGTCAGCCTCTATTACGCCGCGCGCTGGCTGATCGCCTTGTTCCGGACCGTGCCGGACCTGGTCTGGGCCTTGTTCTTCGTCGTCACCGTCGGCCTCGGGCCCTTCGCCGGGA
>DASZQC010000485.1:0-7593 GCA_035549815.1 Dongiaceae bacterium | reverse complement strand
CGACCCGCATCGGCCGCCTCGATCGGGATACGATGGTCGATGTTCCGTTACCCGCGAACCTGTCACCCTTCGCCCGGCTGCGCCTGGAAATCAGCTTCAAGGCCTGGACGGCCGGCCAGCACAGCCATCTGCGCGTCATGTCGCGCGATGTGCTGCTGGCGCTCATCCCCGTCGCGCGCGCGAACCGGCAGCAAGGCGGCCGCGGCCGCTACAGGGCGGTGGTGCATGTGCCGGCCTGCCTGATCATGCTGTCCGGCGGCGGTGCGATCCAGATTCGTGCCAGCCGCAAGCTCCGGGCGCGGAGCGTCCGCGTGCGCTTCGGCGCGCCGCTCGCCGAAAGCGGGCTGGCCGGCTACGCCGAGGCGTGGAAGGATTGGTTGAGCGTGTGGCTGCCGGGAAGTTGTGGGTCGCTCAGACGTCCTGCGGCAAGGCGGGCCAGCCCTTGACCTCGTCGACCTCGTGGACGGGATCGAAGAGCAGAAGATTCTTCATATCCTCGTAGACCTCGAGGGTGAGGGCGGGCGTCACGCCGGCGGCGAGGGCCGTCGCGATCTGCGGCGGCTCCTGCGGCGACACCGCGTTGGTGGCCGGGCGCATCAACCCCTCGGCGATGACACGGGCAACGAAATCCTGCACCGCCTGGGCGCCGCTCAATGCCTGCGCCGCGAGAGCGGTAAGCGCCTCGACCGAGTGACCGGCCGCCAAGTCGCGCCACAGGACCGCGCCAAGGTCGCGGAAGCTGCAATAGATGCCGTTGCTCATGTTGAGCGCGACGATCTCGCCGTCGAAGTCCTGAGCCGCGCACGCCGGCGCGGCGATCTCCAATATCGTCGATTGCCCCATAAGATTCCCCGAAGCGAAGAAGCGTCAGGCTAGCATCCCGCCCGATTGTCAGCAATGACGCGCGGCTTGGTTGAAGAGGGTCACCGGCGCGGCGTCTGGCCGCGGCGACGGTCGAGCACGCCCTTCAGAAGCTGCAGATACTCCTGCGCATCCGCGCCGCGGGTCAGGCTGAAATTCCGGCCGTGCAGCCGGCGCAAGGCGACGACTTGCGGCAGGATCGTGGACTTCAGTCCCATATCATTGGCGCGGCTTAGCCAGTCCAGGGATTCGCCGATCCGGTTCTGCGCCTTGAACCACCCGACCGCGCGGAACGTCTCGACGCGCGTCAGCAGCACGCTGCAAAGCTCGCTCGGCATCGGGTCGGGCGGACAATGCAGCCGCGCCTTGGCCGCGTCATCGAGCTCCGGGCTGACGAAGTTCTGGCTGTGGCCGAAGACGATGTCGGCGCCTTCGTCCAGCGCCTGCAACTGCCAGCGCGTCTTCTCCGGCACCCAGATATCATCCGCCGCCTGGAACGCGATCAGCCCATGATCGACCAGCGCGGCGCCGCGATTGAGCGCCGATGCGGGACCGCCATTTTCCTGCCGGATCAGCTCGATGTCGGGACCCAGGGCCGCGCGCTGCAAGGTGCCAGCGACGTCGGGTGTTGCGTCGGTCGACCCGTCATCCACGATGATGATCCGGCGCGGCGGCACCGTTTGGTCGCACACGCTGCGGACCGCTTCCTCGAGATAGGCGGCGGCGTTGTAGGCGGGGATCACGACCGAGATGTCAGGCATTGCCGGTCACTCTTTACAGCGCGCCGATGAAGTCGCGCAGCGCGGCGCCGCATTGCCGCGCATCGGCCGACAGTTCCAGCCGATAAGCGGGCAGGCGCCGCAGCAGGCCGGCATAATAGGCCATGCCGTCGTCCGGCTCGCCCGGAAACTGCAGCAGGTTGGTCGGGATCAAACTGCGCATGGCTTCGCCGCCACTGATCGGGACGAAACGTGGTTCTGCCGCATGGGCAATGCGCGGCACGACCAGCGCGCGAATCTCCAGCGCCTCCGCGAGGCAGCCGGGAAAGAACGCGGCGGGATCGAACTCGACCTTGCGCATCCAGTTCTCCGGCAAGGTCGCGGTCTTCTCCAACAGGCCGACGCGCCGAAGGCCGCGACGGTCCTGCTTGAAGACGCGGAACAGCGGCGTCGCAATCGCGGGCGACGCTCCGCCGAGCGCCACGTAGTCGTCGCCGACCGACTTCAATCCCGCGGCGACGCCCGCCAGCGTGGTGCCGGACTTTCCGGCACCGCCGCTGCCGAACAAAAGGATGCCGCGCCCTGCCTCGCCCAACGCGGCGGCATGGGCGATGCGCTTGCCCTGTTTTTGCAGAAGCCAGAACAGATGTTGGCGCAGGGGAGAGCCGGCATGCCACAGCGGCAGATCAGCGGGCGAGCGCGCGAGATGAACACCGACGCCCGACCGCCCGTCCAACGCCTGCCAGACCTGCTCCTGGTACGGATAGGCCGCGCGCAATCCATGTTCGCGGAGCAACGCATGAAAGGCGGCGGGCTCGAAATCGGGATCGGCCCAGGCCGGCAACGGACCCGCTTGGCTCAGCATGTAGATGCGGGTGAGGGGCTGCCCGGCGGCGGGTTCATGCTCGAACAGCCTGGGCGCGTAGACGTCGGCGAACTCCGGACTGTCGAACAGAAGCTCCAGCGAAAGCCCTGGCGGGCCGGCGACGCGGCGATGGAATTGTTGGCGCGGCGCCGCTTCGGCCGTGGCGATCACCTGTTGCAGGAAGCCGACGATGGTCGTGCGATCGACCTCGGTTGCAACGGTGGCGGAGAGCAACGCAGTGCCGGGTACGTTCAAAACTTGTACCTGACCCCGACGATGTTGAGCGGGTCGCCATCGCGGTGGCTGCTGCCGGTTACGTAGCTCCGCTTGTACGTTCCTGATTCATGGGTGACTTCGCAGGCTGCAAGCGCCACCAAAAGAATCAACGGGCCAACGCGGACCCATCGCGACAAGGGGAGGCGTCGGAACAACTGAGCTTGATTGTCTCGTAAGGCGGGTGACAAAGGGCATCCTTTCCGGCGGGCTGGCGCCAGCGTCCGAGAGCCTTGCATAGAGTGGTGCTGTTCTGCAAAGCACCGATGCGCGCGGTGGACGAGATCGACGGCTTCCACCTTAAAACGTCGCTCCGGGTGGCTGAAACGATCAGAGGGCTAGATGATCTCTCATCTAACCCTCTGACAAAACTGGCTCCCCGGGCCGGATTCGAACCAGCGACCAACCGGTTAACAGCCGGTTGCTCTACCACTGAGCTACCGGGGAATAGGCGCGCGACCGGAAGACTCCGGCGCTGCCTGACGGGGCGCTTTATACAGACGGGATTTCGCGCTGTAAACCACTTTGCCCACCCCGCCCGGGCCTGCGGCCGAGCGCCTCGATCCGACCTAAGGTCTTGACAGGCTTGGGAGAGTTCATATGTTGCGCGGCATCTTTGAGCTTCGCTTGGTGTTTTTCCCATGAAGGCGATCATCTTGAGCGCGGGCCAGGGCTCGCGGCTCCTGCCTTTGACCGAAGGCCGTCCCAAATGTCTGCTGCCCATCGGGCCGCGGACCCTGATCGAATGGCAGATCTGGGCCCTGACCCAGGGCGGGGTGGACGAGATCGCGGTCGTCGTCGGCTATCACGCCAAGGACGTGCAGGCCCTCTTGAAGAAACTGGAGGGGCCGAAGCTGAAGATCCGGACCATCTACAATCCGTTCTTCAAGCTGGCCGACAATCTGGCTTCCTGCTGGATGGCTCGCGCCGAGATGGGCACCGATTTCGTCATCCTGAACGGCGACACGGTGATCGAGCCGAAGATTTTCCAGAAGCTGCTGGCGAGCCCGGCGGCGCCCATCACGGTCACCATCGACAAGAAGGAATCCTACGATTCCGACGATATGAAGGTGCATCTGAAGGGCGAGAAGCTGCTCGACATCGGCAAGACCCTGCCGCCGGAGCGCACCGACGGCGAATCCATCGGCATGCTGATGTTCCGCGGCGAAGGGCCGAAGCTGTTCACCCACTATCTCGACGACATCATGCATACGCCCGAAGGGCTGAAATGGTGGTACCTGCGCGCGATCGGCCAGATCGCCGAGCGGGCCAACGTGATGACCTGCAATATCGAGGGCCTGAGCTGGGGCGAAGTGGATTTCCCGGCCGACCTCGAGCGGGTGAACAAGCTGGTCGAGGATTGGTAGGCGTCGGGTCCCGTGGCTAGCGGGGCTTCGTGATTCGCAACACCGTGATGTAGCCGAGGAAGCGCCGCGCGATTTCGGCGTGACCGAGCCCTTCGCCCGCGATTATCAGCTCCAGCTCGCCAGCCAATTGCCCACGCACATATTCGTGGAAATTGAAGCGCATCGGAAACGATGCGATCCAGCCGATGGCGCCGCGTGGCCGCCCATAATCCGTGATCACCAGCCGACCGCCCGGCGCCAGCACACGCCACATCTCGCGCAGGGCCTGGCGCTTCACGTCGCTCGGCAAATGATGGAAGAAATAGGTGCTGGTGACGATGTCCGCCGTTCCGTCGGGAAACGGCAGGGTCTCGGCAATCGCCACCTGGAACTGCGCGTTGCTGCGATCGGCGCGGGCGCGACCTTGCGCAATGTCGATCATGGCGGGGGTGGCGTCGATGCCGGTGGCGGTCGCGGCGCCCTTGTGCGCCGCAGCCATTGCCAACTCGCCAGTGCCGCATCCGACATCGACCAGGCGGCCGCCGGCGACAGGCGCACCGGCCGCGAGCGTTGCCGCCAGGATTTGCTGGCGATGCCCGAAGCTTAAGGCGCTTTCGAGGAAATCGACCCATTTGGCACGGCCATCGACGCGCAGGCCGCGCGTGGCCGGCACAGGGATATCGGAAGAGGACGCCGGACGAGCGCGACCGGCAAATAGCGGCCATAGCAATGCGCTGCCGACGCATCCCAAGGCCACCAACAATGTCCCGGCCGCGAACAGGTGCGGCGAGGTGAAGCCATGCTCAAGCAATTCGGCCAGCCCATATGCCGCGAGGCCGAAGGCGAGCAGGGCCAGGGTGGCACGCTTGAGAGAGCCATCGTTTACGGTGGGAGAGGCGCCAGCTGCCACGGTCAGCGCGACGTCGCGACGCGCAAGGACAAGAGTGGTCGATGCCAGGATCAGCGCGCCCAGAAACGCGATGATCGGCGCGCCGACCTGGACGGCCGGATAAGGCAGAACCTCCATTGGCTCGAACAGATCGCGCAGATCCATGAGCGTGACAACCAGCCCGGCGGCACTGGCCAACAACAGTGCATAGCGGGGGACATCATCGCGCGGATTGCGCGCGGCGACAGCGCCGTCCGGGCTTGAATTGCCGCCACGCGGCGAGGGGCGTGCAATCCGGTTTCGAGACAGCTCGCCTGCCATGCGGCCTGTCATCGCCAGCCAGCACATGCGCAGATCCGCAACCGCGCCCCAGAAGACACTGATGCGAATGAGCGGCTGATTGCCCTCGATGAACCAATGTGCGCTGATGGCGATGCCATAGCTGACCGCAATGCCGGCGACAAAGATGAGCGGTTGGCGGGCCGCCACGGCCTCCGCCGCCGACAATATGCCGAATGCAGTGGCAAAATAATGGAGCGCCCTGGTGCCGGGCAATTGGTGGGCGTGCAAATAGAGCCGCCAGAATTCAGGAAACCGCATCGCGCACCGTCCTTCATGCCTCTGAAGCATGGGAAGGCTACGCGGTCGAGGCTGACTGAGAACTGACTGAGCCGGGAACCCGCGGTGCGTCTTAAACGCGCGCCGCGAGGATGCGTTCGGCCAGTTCCAGGTCGGCCGGCTTGTCGACGTCGATGGCGGCTTCGGCGATCGGCAGCTCGACATGCTTGATGCGGCCGCCGGCCTTGCGCGACAGGTGCGCGAAGGCGTGCTCCGCGCTCATCAGTCCCAGCGCCACCTTCAGGAAGGCGAGCGGGCCGACGTTCCAGATCAGCTTCATCGGCTGCTTGCGGAAGGCCTCCATCCGCCGCCAATAGGCGGCGATGGCGGCGACCTTGGCGCTGCGCGCCAGGAACAAATTGCAGCCGCTATAGCGCTTGCCGCCCAGCTTGTAGAAGGTGCGGATGGCGCCGGGATAGGCCGACGACACAACGTCGGACGGCGCCAGGGCGACGGCGAGATCGCAATCGAGCGGCGCGAAATCCAGGAAGCGCGCCAGGATCGCGGGGGTGAGCAGCGGATGGTCCGCCGTCGTCACCAGGAGCGGGCGGGTGAGATCGATGCGCTTCAGTGCCGCCGCGACGCTGGCGGCCGGGCTGTCGGCGGCGGTGATGGTTTCGAGGTAGCGCGTGCGGTGCATCGCTTCCAGCCCCGACACCTGGAAAATCAGTGCCGGATTCTCGATGCAGACATAGAGGCGCTGGAACCGGCCGCTGTCCTTCAGCGCTTCGGCGACGCGCAGCAGCATCGGCACGCCGGCGACCGGCGCCAGCGCCTTGTGCGACACGCCCGCCGCCTTGGCCATCGGATCATCCGGGCCACGGCTGCCGGCCAGGATCAGCGCGTTCACGTCAGGGCTTTCTCGTAAATGCGATAGGTCTTGTATGGCTTGGCGCCGATACCCTCGAGCACGCGGCGCATCGGCATATTGTCTTCCAGAATCCAGGACAGTTCCACCTGTTCCAGACCGCGGGCGAAGAACGGGCCCTTCAGGCGATGGAACATCAGCGGCAGCAAGGTGGCGCCCAGCAGCGTACCGTGGTGCTTGCGCAATATGCCCATCAGCGGCACGCGCGCGGTCTTCAGGGTTTTGCGCTTCAATCGCCACAGCAGCTTGGCCCAACCGAAGGGCAGCAGCTTGCCGTCGAGGTCGCGGACCGCTTCGAGCAAATTCGGCAGGCAGACCAGCATGCCGGCCACCTCGCCGTCGACCTCGGCGATCACCACCAGATCGGGATCGATCAGCGGCTTCATGCTCTTGGCCGCCATCTCGATCTCGGTCTGCGAGAACGGCACCATGCCCCAATTGTCGGTCCAGGCGTCGTTGAACACTTCCAGCAGCTTCGCCAGGTCGGTCTTGTAGTTCTTCATGTCGAGCGAGCGCAGCTTGATGCGCTCGTCCGCGCCGGCCTTGTCCAGCATGCGGCTGCTGCCCACGGCATGATAGGCGGCGCCCTCGAGATTGTAGGCGATCAGATCCTTCGCCTTCACATAGCCGCAACCCTGCAGCCGGCGATCCTGGTGCGCCAGGTGGAACGGCATCATCAGCATCGGCGTGGAATCGAAACCGGCGATGAGCTGGCCGGATTCCTCGTTGCTGGAGAAGGAATAGGGGCCGACGATGCGCTTTGCGCCGCGGGCGCTGAGCCAACGCTCCGCCGTGCGGGTCAGGGCGGCGAACACGTCCTTGTCGTCGATAGCGTCGAGCCAGCCGAAATGGCCGGTCTGGTCACGATATTTCTTCTCATGCAGTTCGCAAAGCTGGGCGGAGATGCGGCCGACCGGCTCGCCGTTGCGGCGGGCAACGAACAACTCGCCCTCGGCATGCTGAAAATAGGGGTTCTTGCGCTTGCTGAGCGTCTCCGAACGCTCCAGGTCGAGCGGCGCGATATAGCCCTTGTGCCCGGCATAGAGCCGTTTCGGCAGGCCGATGAAGTCGGTCAGGTCCTGGGCGGACGCGACCGCTTCGACGACGATCTCTCCCGACGACATGTGTGCTGGAAGCTAGCGGCCGGCGCGCGA
>DASZQC010000484.1:0-6609 GCA_035549815.1 Dongiaceae bacterium | reverse complement strand
TGCGGTCCCGATGGCCAGGCGCGCGCGACTGAAGGATATCGCGCCAATTCTGCATGGTCGCGATGATCCCGAACAAGAAGGCGGTCACTTCCGCCGCCGCCGTACGGGACGCGATCGATTCATAGCAACGTTGCCAGCCTTGATCGTTGCGGGTCGGCAGGAAAACGTCGGCGCGCTGCACATCGTCGGACTTGGGATAGACCAGGTTGATCGCAAAGGTCGGCCAGCGGGGCAGCGGCGAGTCGAATAGATGAATGGGGAAATTGCTGCTGATGCCGCCGTCGGAGAACCAGCAGACCCTGAAGATCGGCTTCGCGTCGGGGGCCGAGGCGGCTTTTGGCCGGGTGCCGCCGGTGGCGAGGGCCTCAGCAGCGGCCAGCATGCCCTTCTGCAGCTCGATCTCATCCTCGATCTCGGGATCGGAATCGTCTTCGACACTGGCTCTTTCCGAGCCATAGTCCCGCTCATGCAGCGGCACGGCGCTGATGAGCAGGGGGAAACTGAGGCTCATGCGCGCCGCCACTAAGACCGGCATCCTGCCTCCTGAAGGCAGCGCATAGTATGTGCCCGTGTCGTTCTGGATCGGCGATGCATCCTGTTCGACCATCCAGTCGACCACCGTTTTTGGGAACAAGGCGTCGAACTCCTCGCGCCGGAACCAGAAGCCGCCCTTTTCGAGCGGCAGGGTGCGGGGCTCGCGGTGAGACACGCTGGTGGTGATGATCTGCAGCGATATCGTGCGCGCCGTCTCAGGTTCGCCCGGATAGCGTTCCGCATTCCAAAGATGCTCGAAAAGCAATGGCTCGCCATCGCCTTGGCCGGACAGATCCTGGATCACCTGATGCAGCCAGTCGGTCAGCGCGGGTCGCGCCTTGCCGAAGCGACGCTTTGGCGCCAGGCCTGTGCAGATGCCCATCTGATTCCGGCGCATCACGCGGGCGACGCGAGCCGCCCCGAACAAAGCGCTGATGGCCAGCGCGCATAACACTGCCGGCAGCGCCGCCGCGAAGACGCCGCCGGGGCCGCCCAGCCAATAGGCGAGCCCCGCCAGCGCCGCCAAGGAGAGCAGAAACTCGAGACTTCCGGTCGCAAGGATCGCGAGGAGGATCGCGACCATTTTTTTGGTGAGTCCGGCCTTGGACGCCAAAGTGACAATCAGCCGATATGCCGCGCGAGCACCGAGGCTTGGCTGGAAGAGGCGGTAAATGAACTCATTGCCCGTGAGCGCATCGGCCACGTTCTTCAGGCCGGCCAAGCCCGCCTTGTCCGCAGAATTTGAGCTTCCATCGTCCGCAATGCTGGCCGACCTCAGCGCTCTGCGGCGTTCGCCGAGGGCCGCAGCAGCACAGGCGGCCGCAGCGATGGCGCCTGCCGAAGTGCCGCCGATATTCTTGAAACGGTATTTCCCGGCGAGCGAGAGAGCGGCGCTGGGATAGACAAGGCCGCTCGTGATGCCGCCCTTCATGACAAGGTCGCAATACTCGGATGCGCTGCCTGACATAGCCCCGCTCCCATGCCGTGACGGTATGGCGTGATATTCTACTATTATTTGATTCAGGGAAAGCGGATTCCGAGCTTAGCGCGCCCGGCTAGGCAAGGCCGAACGCCGTTTGATATTGCTCCGACTTGAAGCCGACCAGCAGCTTGCCGCCTTGGTCGAGCACCGGGCGCTTGATCATCGAAGGCTGGGCCAGCATGAGCGCGATGGCCTTCTTCTCGGTGAGGTTCGTCTTGTCGGAATCGGGCAGCGCGCGGAAGGTGGTGCCGGCGCGGTTCAACAGGGTCTCCCAGCCGACTTTCGCAACCCAGGCTTCGAGCGCGGCGCGATCGATGCCGGCCGCCTTGTAATCATGAAAGGAATAAGCGACGCCGTGCGCCTCCAGCCAGGCGCGTGCCTTTTTCATCGTGTCGCAATTCTTGATGCCGTAGATGGTGACCGACTTGGCCATCGCGCCCGCCTTCCCATGATTGTCCGACCGGCGGCACCTTAGTCCGGCGCGCTGGGATCGATCAATGAAGGCGTCGGCGGGACCTAGGCGCGGATGTCCAGGCCCATGAGCAGGTCGGTGATCGCGCGCGGGCGTGCGTCGTCCTGAGCATCCGCCTGCTGCGCCGGATCGCCGCGCAGCTTGTCGAGAAAATCCGTCAGCAGGTTGGCGAGCAGGCTGGTGGCACCCTGCTCTTGCGCCGCCGCCAGTTCGCTGGTGAAGGATTGCGCGCTGAGCTGGATGATCTTTTGCTCGGTCGTGACCGAGTCCGGATCGGCGAAGCGGAATTCGACCACGTCATCCTCGGTCGGACGATCCATCACGCCGCGCATGCGCCGGGCATAGTCCATGACCTCGTCGACGAACTTCTCCAGCTCTTCCTTGCTGGCGCCCGCCGGCATGTAGCCGGTGCCCACCCAATCGCCGATCTTGATCCGGTAGGCGGCCGAATAGCCCCCCGCCGCGAGGTCCCATCGTTGGGCGTGGATCGCCGCCCCGAGCTCGGTGCCGTCGAGCGTGCCGGATGTGTCGGCGGGCTTGCCGTGCCGCTGCACGGTCGCGTCGGGACCGGAGGGGCGCGCAAAGTCGAGCCGCGCCGGTGACTGGCCGCCAATGCTCGAGATGCTCATCTCATCCTCCCCGCCCGTCGGCGTATTTTCTGAGGATATGATCCTAAGGGTCGCACCCTTACCGAAACGTAAATTCGTGCAGTCCGGAATCCGGACCGCCGAGGCCGCCCCATTCGTGCTAGGGTGATTCCATGACCGGATATGGCCAATTCTGCGCGATCGCGCGGGCGCACGAAGTGCTGGGCGGGCGGTGGTCGCTGCTGATCGTGCGCGAGATCCTGTGCGGCAGCAGCCGCTTCAACGACATCCGCCGCGGCATCCCGCGTATCTCGCGCACCATGCTGTCGGAGCGTCTGCAGGAGCTGGTGCTGGCGGGCGCCGTCGCGCGCAACCAGGGCGTCCAGGGACCGGAATATGCGCTGACCGAAGCAGGCCGCGAACTGGCGCAACTGGTCGGCGCGCTGGCGAATTGGGGCCAGCGCTGGCTGCCGCGCCACGCCAAGGACGAGGATCTGGATTTGGAGCCGGTGCTGGTCGACATGCGGCGCCGGGCCAAGCTCGGCGCGTTGCCCAAGGACCCGATCGTGGTGCGGTTCGAGATCAAGAACTATCAGCCGCGCTTCATGCTGCTGAAACGGTCGGAAGCCTCGCTTTGCACGCAGAACCCCGGCTTTCCGGAGCCGCTGACCGTGCGCGGCCCCCTTGCCGCCCTGGTCGCCTGGTGGCGCGGCGACGCGACCTTCCCGGAGGCGCAGCGCCTGGGATTGAAGATCGAAGGCACAAAAGCCTTGGCGCGCGCGTTTCCGGATTGGTTCGAGCTCTACATGTTTGCCCATATTCCCCCGGTCCCAAGGCCATCTAAACAAGTGGGGACAGCCTCATGACCCTGCGCATCGTCCGTCTCGGCTCCGACCGCGCCAAAGGCGAAGGCACGCGCATCGGCGCGGTGCGCCGCCCGCCGCGCGGCGTGAAGAAAGAGCGTTACGCCGCGGAGAACTGGTACGACGTCTGGTACCCGGAACTATCGCCGAGCGGCGACCTGGTGACCAAGGCGCTGACGGCCGAGACGCCGAAGGAATGGAACGCCTTCGTCCGCGCCTTCCGTGCCGAGATGAACGAGCCGGCGCCACGGCGCACCCTCGACCTGCTCGCCGCCTTGTCGCACGACGCGAATTTCTCCCTCGGCTGCTATTGCGCGGACGAGGCGCATTGCCATCGCTCGGTGCTGCGCGAGCTGCTGGCCGAACGCGGCGCGAAGCTGGCTTAGCTGTCGGTCCGGATTCCGGACCCCACAATCGCGACGATCTGGGTCATAAATCTCCGAACATTGCCGGAGAACGTCATGACCCAGCCGCGCACCATCCTGAACTGCATCGGCAACACGCGCCTGATCGCGTTGCGCCACATCGTGCCGCAGAGTGGCGCGCGCATCCTGCTGAAGCTGGAGAATGAGAATCCCACCGGCAGCATGAAGGACCGCCAGGCGCTGGCCATGATCGAGGCGGCGGAGACGGACGGGCGCGTCAGGCCCGGTGGAACCGTCGTTGAATATACCGGCGGCAGCACCGGCGTCTCGATGGCGCTGGTCTGCGCGGTCAAAGGCCACAGGCTCCGCATCGTCAGCTCGGATGCGTTCGCGCGGGAGAAGCTCGACCATATGCGAATCCTCGGCGCCGACCTTACGATCGTGCGCAGCGACAGCGGCCGCATGACCGAAAAGCTGACCCGCGACATGATCGAGGCCGCGCGGGTGATCGCCGCGCAGACCGGCGGCTTCTGGACCGACCAGTTGCAGAACATGGACCAACTCGCCGCCTATCACCGCATGGCGGAAGAGATCTGGGTGCAGACCGAGGGTCGCGTTGACGCCTTCGTGCAAAGCGTCGGCACCGCCGCCAGCCTGCGCGGCAACGCCGAAATCCTGCGCCGCCGCAACCCCGACATCCGCATCGTCGCGGTCGAGCCGGCCGAATCTCCCGTCCTTTCCGGCGGCGCGCCCGGCGCTCACAAGATCGACGGCATCGGCGCGGGATTCGTCGTGCCGCTGTGGCAGAAGGAGATCGCCGGCACGATCGAGCGTGTCTCGACGGAAGACGCCAAGGAAATGGCCTTGCGCCTCGCGCGCGAGGAAGGCCTGTTCGCCGGCACCTCCACCGGCGCCAACGTCATCGCGGCGCTGCGGACGGCGGAGGAGCTGGGCGCAAATGCGCACGTCGTGACCGTGATGTGCGATACGGGGATGAAGTATCTATCACGTTGATCGATCTAGTCGCCGACACCTTCGGAGAGCGCGACCTTTCAGCGCCTTAGCCGTCTTAGGCACTTGCGCTGCGGCGATCGGTGCGGCTGAATAGGTGTCATATTCGATCACATCCGGCGACGGTTTATGCCGATGAAGCTCACAGTCGCTCCGCTCACGCCAGATCGCTGGCCCGACCTCGAAACGATCTTCAATGCCAGAGGCTGCTCGATCGCGCGTAGTTGCTGGTGCATGGCCTACCGGCGCAGCGGCGCAGGGAAGCCGTTGCCGCGAGGGGTGACCCGCGCGCAAGCCAATCGCGCCGATCTCAAGGCGCTGGTCGATGGTGGCAATCCGCCAGGCCTGATCGGCTATCGCGGCAAGGTCCCGATCGGCTGGATCTCCATCGCCCCGCGCGAGGAATATGCCAAGCTCGCGCGCTCGCCGGTCATGAAACCGGTCGATGATCAACCGGTTTGGTCGATCATCTGCTTCGTGGTGCCGCCGGAGCATCGCGGCCAGGGCGTGGCGCGGGCACTCCTCAAGGGCGCCATTGCCTATGCCAAGAAACAGGGCGCCAGGCTGGTCGAGGCCTATCCGGTCGACCGGCCCGCGCGCTCCAACGACGGTGCCATGTGGTTCGGGGCCAAGTCGATGTACGACAAGGCCGGCTTCAAGGAAGTCGCGCGGCGCAAGCCGCAACGGCCGGTGGTCCGGATCAAGCCCGCCTGAGCGGGCCGTTCCGTCATTGAATCGTCGCCGGGGCGTCATCGCCACAGTTGGGCTGTTCCGCTAAGCGGGCTGTGAAAGACATCCAAGGAGGCCGCCCGATGATCCATTTCCGTCTGCTGTCATGCGCCGTCCTTCTCCTTGCCGCGTTGCCGGCGATGGCCGAGGAGGCCGGCCCGCCGCAGGGCACCTCCGAGCTGCTGCAGCGGATGCAGATCAAGGAGGCGCGCCAGGCGGTCGGCGTCGATGCCGAGGCCTTCTACGCGGTCGACAACACGCTCATCGCCAAATACGACAAGAAGACCGGCGCCCTGCTCGCCAAGTGGGAAGGCGACGCCCACGGTTCCGCCATCCATCTCGACAGCGCGACCATCGTGGACGGCAAGCTCTATGCCGCCCATTCCAATTATCCCGCCTGGCCGATGACCAGCTCCATCGAAATCTGGGATGCGGCGACGCTGAAGCATGTGGAGAGCCACAGCCTTGGCATCGAGCGCGGCTCGCTCACCTGGCTCGACCGCGACGCCAGCGGCGTATGGTGGGGCGCCTTCGCCAATTACAACCGTGTCTTCGACAAGAGCCCGGTCGCTTACGGTAACAAATACAACACGCAACTTGTCCGCTTCGATGCCGGTTGGCGCGTGGCCGAGGCCTGGGTCTATCCGGACGCCCTGGTCGACAAGTTCGCCGACATGAGCAATTCCGGCGGCTCCTGGGGGCCGGGCGGCAAGCTCTATATCACCGGCCACGACAATGCCGAGCTCTATGTCCTGGAACTGCCGCAGATCGGCTCGGAGATGAAATGGGTCGGCACCATCCCGGCGGAGATCGGGGGCCAGGGCTTCGCCTTCGACCGCAGCCAGCCCGGCGTGATCTACGGCATCATCCGCAAGAAAGACGGCAGCGAAGTCACCGTCAGCCGGGTGACGCCGCCGATTATCAATTGAAGCATTCGATCACGCCTCCGGCAGGGTGAAGACCGCGCAGGGCGCCGCGATGCCGCGCAGCGCATGTTCGCCGAGCGGCACCAGCGCTGCGTCGGTCTCGGCGGCAAGCGCGCCGGAGATCAGCACCGAGCGGCCGA
>DASZQC010000483.1:0-2717 GCA_035549815.1 Dongiaceae bacterium | reverse complement strand
GCGATGGAGATCAGCGCCTTGGCCCGCTCCGCCACCGACTTGCCCTTCAAATTCACGATGCCGTATTCGGTCACCACATACATGACGTCGGTCCGCGGCGTGGTCACCACGTTGCCGGGCGTCAGGCCGCTGACGATGCGGCTTCTGGGCTCGCCCCTCTTGTCGTAGGTCGAGGACATGCAGATGAAGCTCTTGCCGCCCTGGGAGGCATAAGCGCCGCGCACGAACTGGAGCTGGCCGCCGGTGCCGCTGATATGGCGATGGCCGTCGCTTTCCGAGGCCGCCTGCCCCTGGAGATCGATTTGCGTGGTGTTGTTGATCGACACCACCTTGTCGTTCTGCATGATGTTGTGCGGCAGGTTGGTGTAATCGACCGGATAGGAATGGATCACCGGGTTGCGGTGGATCGCCTGGTATTGCCGCTGCGATCCAGCGGCGAAGGTGAAGATCGCCTTGCCCGGATTGAGCTTCTTGCGCGCGCCGGTGACCAGCCCGGCTTCGATCAGTTCGACGATGCCATCGGTCAGCATCTCGGTATGGATGCCGAGATCCTTCACCCCCGCGTCGCGCAGCATGGAGCACACCGCATTGGGCATGGCGCCGATGCCGATCTGCAGGCAGGCGCCGTCCTCGATCTCCGCCGCGATCAGGGCGGCGATCTTGCGGTCGACCTCGCTGACCGGCGGATTCTTGATTTCCGGCAGCGGATCATCGTTCCCGGTGACGATGAAATCGACGTCGCTGACATGCACGGCGCTCTGCTCGCCGAACACCTGGGGCATGTGCGGGCAGACTTCGACCATGACACAGCGCGCCCGTTCGATGATCGCCTGGGTATAAGTGGAGGAGGCGCCGAAATTGAAATAGCCGTCCGCATCCATGGGCGAGGTCTTGAACACCGCCACGTCCACCGGATCGATGAAGCGGCGGTACCAGTCCGGCACCTCGCCGAAATTCATCGGGATGTAGTTGCAGCGGCCGGCATCGTGCTGCTTCCGGTCATAGCCGGAGAAATGCCAGTTGAAGGACAGGAAATGGTCGCCATGGGGATCGCATTCCAGCACCGCCCGCGGCCGCATGCTGAGGCAGGAGCGGATATTGACGCTCTTGAGCTCGTCCTTGCGCGCGGCGAGCGCGGCATCGAACCTGTCCGGCTGGACCAGGCCGAAGCCCCAATCCAGCCACGTGCCGGAGCGGACCTGGGCGGCGGCCTCGGCCGCGGAGACCTCGCGCGCCTTGCGCGAAACACCAGACTGGACGCTGGGCGGTCGGACACTGCTTGGCCGAACGCTGCTGATGACCGTCATGCCTGACCTCCCTGATCCAAGCGACGCGGCTCTTTGGCGCCGTTCTTGGGGGACGGCTTACCCAGGCCGCGCTGTGTGCGCAACAATGATGGCTGTGAAGCCTATCACAGGTCCAGGGCGGAAAAAGGCGGGTTCCCGGGCCGGATCGCCGGGCTTGCGGGTTGGGCGGCGGATCGCACCTGGACCCCAGGCTGTCTTAGAGGCCGCGCGTGCGCTGGCGATAGTCCCGCATGCGCTGGCGCAGCGAGACGACCATTTTAAGGCTTTCCGCCTGCGCCCGGAACAAGGCGACGGCGGATTCCTGCATCGCGTGCAGGGCCAGCCGCAGCTCGTTGGCCGCCGCCTGGGCCAAAGCGTGGTCCCGCGCTTCGCGCCGGACGGACAGCGACACCACATTCTCGCCGGCCGGGGGAGCGGTCCCTTCCGCCGGCGCCGCGCCGGTGCCGTGCAGCGCCTTGATCTCCGCCCCGACCTGGCGGGCAATCTCGAGAAACTGCCGCGAGATGCTCTTGTAGATCCCGGCCTGCGCCGCGACCGTCTCGTAGAGATCGGACAGCTCCGCCTTCAGCTCGGCGAAATCCGCATCGGCCGCGACCGGCATCTGGCGCCGCGCCAGCGTCTCGGTGATGCCGGCGGCGGCCGCGGCGGCATCCGCCAGTTCGCCCATCTGCTGATCGCACAGCACCTTCATCTCCGCGATCCGGTCGGTGATGTCTTCCAGGTCCTGCGCGATGCCGAGGACGAGCTCCCCGGAGAGGGGGCCCAGGCGGATCGGCTGCTGCGGCGATTGCGTCACGTTTCACTTCTCCTGCTGCGGACTCGTCCCGCCAATGTTCATGTCTGCCGTTGTCGGCGCCTCATCGTCGCTTCATCGTTGTTTTGGGCATTTGCCACGATCGAACGACGAGTATCGCTTGCCACGACGGCCGGGCGTCACGCGGTCATATATTAGCTGCTTATATAAATCGTAAATGGCAGCGCCGCTAAGTCATTCGCCCGGCTTGCTGTCCACACCGCAAAGCCCTCTGTTCAGCCAGGAAATTATGGTTAATTTCAACCGAAGCGCGGCGCGATTCGGCCTGTATCGCGGTATTTTATCTCTGCCTCGCGCGCCGATTGAAATTCTCCGGAGATTCCATTATGTATAAGAGTCTAATATATTCAACGGGAACGGACGTCGCGCAGTAACGGCGTAGCTGAGTTCAAGTGACGATGATTCCAACGACACGGAGGGCGGCGATGGCGCTCGCGGCGACGCGGCCGCCATCGCGTGCGCGACGTGGCGCAGCACAGCGCGCCCGCGAAGGCGGCGCAGCTCGGGACGCCAGGCTCCTAACCTACGGAGATTGTGGGTATTCTGGGAACCGTAAGTCGCGCCGCGGCACGGCTCAACGGAAGGGCGGACGAACC
>DASZQC010000482.1:0-1945 GCA_035549815.1 Dongiaceae bacterium | reverse complement strand
CCCTGGCACGCGCCGCCGAAAAGGCCGAACCCCACTCATTGAAACAGGCGATCAACTCGCCATTCAGCTACGGAAATTCCAAGATCCACTGCGTCGCCCATACCGGCGCGTTCGGCATGAACAATCGAGGACGAGAGCAAGTCGGGAGAGACTGGCAAAGGCTCGCAGCGAGCTATGGCCGGACACGGAAGAGTCAATGATCTGGAATCCGGTGTCCAATATCGGCGATGGGTCCGGCGGGTGTCGGAACCAGGCGCCTAGCGCATGGTTCTTGCGGCATCGTTGCCTTCCGGGAGACCGACATGGCGAAAACAGTAGCCATTTTGACAGTGCTCATCGCGGTGATGTTGGAAGGTTGCGGCGGCGGACAGCCAAGTTTCCGATCAAGGATACCTGATTGCGAGGAAGTAAGCGCCAACGCGCGGCCGGGCGTCGATTGTATCAATCGGCCAAATAACTAACCTTTCGAGGCTTCGCATCGCGATGACCGAATGGCACTTGCATCCAGTCCGCCCATCTGCTCCGGCACGGCTGGGCAATTCGCTGAAAAGAATGGCGACCCCAACGGGATTTGAACCCGTGTTCTCAACGTGAGAGGCTGATGTCCTAGGCCACTAGACGATGGGGTCGCGGCCGTGAAAGGCGGCCCGGAAGCGGGCCGCCGCATCTGATACGGGATGCGAGGCGGCGGATCAAGCGGTTTTCGCCGGGGTACAAATCTTTGATGGATCAGGGGGTTGAGGGTGCCGGGCTGGCAAGGACCCGGCGCTGCAACTGCCCCCTTCCCGGCCTTCCCCCCGGTACGGGGGAAGGAGTTTCTTTTTGGGGAAGAGGTTTAGCGGAGCTCGGTCGGCAGCTCCGGGCGCCAGGGGAGGAGGACGGTGGCGACGGTGCCTTGGCCCTTCTCGCTCACCAGGGTCAGGCGGCCGCCGTGCAGCTCGGCCAACGCCTTCACCAGCGGCAGGCCGAGGCCGGTGCCCGCCTGGGTCTTGGCGAGGTGGGATTCGACCTGGCCATAGAGCTCCAGCGCCTTGGCGATCTCGCGCTCGGTCATGCCGATGCCATCGTCCAGGACCGAGATGGTGACGCCATTCTCGCCGCCGTCGAGGGACAAGGTCACATGGCCCCCGCCCGCGGTGAACTTGACCGCGTTCGACAGCAGGTTCAGCAGGATCTGGCGGATGGCGCGCGGATCGGCATGCAGGATCGGGCAGTTCGCGTTGATGCTGGCGGTCAGCGCCACGCCGCGCTCCGTCGCCAGCGTCTGCACGCCGCGCAGCGAGTCATAGACGATCTGCTCTGTCGGCAGCGCTTCGATGACGAGCTCCATCTTGCCCGCTTCGACCTTCGACAGATCGAGGATGTCGTTGATCAGCGACAGCAGGTGCCGGCCGCTCTGGTGGATGTGCTCGACATATTCGCCATACTTGGCCGGCTGCAGCGGGCCCAGCACTTCCTTCAGCATCAGCTCGGAGAAGCCGTTGATCGCGTTCAGCGGCGTGCGCAACTCGTGCGACATGTTGGCGAGGAACTGCGACTTGCCGCGATTGGCCTCGTTCGCCGCGTTGCGCGCCAGCTCCAATTGCCGCGTCAGGTTCACCAGCTCGACCTCGCGCCGCTCCAGGTCGTCCTTGGCCGCCTGCAATTCCGCTTCGCGTGCCTTCTGCGCGCTGATATCGGTCCAGATGCCGACATAGCCGCCGTCGGCGGTGCGCCGCTCGCTGATGCGCATCCAGCGGTTACCGCCCCATTCCACCTCGATCGGATGCGGCGGCGGATTGCGGTGCCGCTCCATGCGCTGGGCGATCCAGCTCTCGCGGTCGAAATCGTTCTCCCAAACCGGCATGTCGTGATAGGCGAAGGCGCGCACGATCTCTTCGAACTTGCGACCGGTCACGTCGTCGCCGAACATCTTGCGGCTGCCTTCATCCATGAAGGCAGCGTT
>DASZQC010000481.1:0-3951 GCA_035549815.1 Dongiaceae bacterium | reverse complement strand
TGCCGGCCGGCATCGAAGTGCGCCTCCAAAGCCAGTAGAGGAGGGTGACAAGCAGCATCGCGCTGAGCACGTTCAGGAGCGTCACGACCGGCAACTGTGCGCCCTTCGACCATCGGCCCACCACGGCAAGGATCAGCGTGAGCGTAACGATCGCCGCAGCGCCGGCGACTTCAGAACGAACCCGGGGCCTTTGCACCAGGGCAAGCATAAGCGCCAGCATGGCCACTGCGCCGGCGGCGGTGGCGCTCAGGCGGTGGACGATACGCACCGTCCTGTTGCCGGCGGGCTGCGGTTCCCGATCGGCGCCCGCCGCAACAGGCCTGCAGGCGGGATCGCCGTTGCAATCCGGGACGCTCGCGTTGAGCCGGAGATAGGCGCTGCTGACGATGATGCCCAGCAGCAGAATGACCCCGGTGCCGCAAACCCTGTTCAGCCAGTAGCGCGGCGACTCGCGAGAAGGCAAGGAATGCATGGGAAGCTCCCGCCCGGAATGGGGGATTCGAGAACCGACAGGACTCTTTTAGGCGGGAAGGGGGCGAGAATCAACGTCAACCGCCGGAACCTTGATGTCCATCAAGGATCGGGCAGAGGCATCGCTACTAGATTGGTGGCATTCCCCGCCTCGAAAAGGAGCATGCATGAGGTCCATGGCGATTCTGTTCTGGCTCCGGTGCGGCGCGATTCTTGCCGCGACTGCGGTGCTGGTGCTGGCGATGATTCAGCCTGGCTCGGAAGGGAACTCAGCGGGCGCTTGCGCCGGCATCCAGGAGCGGCATGCGCAAGTCAGTCTCCTGCAACCGGCGGGACGCGCGTTCGCGATGACGGCCCGCATTTGCAGCTTCTGATCAAGAGGCGGCACGCAGCTCGTGGCTGCTCCAAAGGGCCGCGCAAAGCAGCAGCACGGCGCCGCCCTGATGCGCGGCAGCCAGCGGCACCGGGACTCCCAGCAACAGGGTCGAGATGCCAAGCGCGACCTGGACGACGAGCATGCCCAGCAACGCGTGCGTCGCGAGCCTTGCCCGCGGCGGCATCGGCACGCGGCGCGCGGCAATCCAGAACGCCGGCACCAGCAACGTCAGCAGCCAGGCGATCATGCGGTGGTTGAATTGCACCGTGGCCATGTTGCTGAACAGGTTTTGCCACCAGGGTTCGAGCGACAGGATCTCCGGCGGGATCAGGTGTCCGTTCATCAGCGGAAAAGTGTTGTAGGCGAAACCGGCGCGGATGCCCGCCACGAAGCCGCCGCTCAGGGCCATCAGGAAGATCAGCGCGGCGAGCGCGGCCGCGAAGTGGCCGAGCCTGCGGCGGGGAGCGCCGTGCGCGGCGCGGCGCGGCTGCAGGATGCCGAGCGCGGTCCACAGCATCGCTGCCAGGATCAGCAGCGCGATGCCGAGATGCGCGGTGAGCCGGAACTGGCTCACGCGCGGGTCATCCACCAGGCCGCTCTGCACCATATACCAGCCCACCACGCCCTGCAGGCCGCCGAGCAGGAAAATCCCCGTGAGCTTCAGCGCCAGTGCTGCTTCGATTCTTCTGCGCAGCAGAAAGTAGATCAGCGGCAGCGCAAACGCGACTCCGATGGCGCGCCCCAGCAGCCGGTGAAAATACTCCCACCAGAAGATGCCCTTGAACGCCGTGAGCGTCATTCCCCGGTTGACCTGCTGGTACTCGGGCGTGGCCTGGTACTTGTGGAAGACCGCTTCCCATTGCTCCCGGTCCAGGGGCGGGATGAACCCCACCAGCGGCTTCCACTCGACCATCGAAAGGCCGGAGTGGGTCAGGCGCGTGACGCCGCCCACCACCACCATCGCGAATACCAGCGCACAACAAAGCAGCAGCCATCCCGCAACCTGCCGGCGGGAACCACAGTCCGGAGCCATCGATCTTTCAAGCTGAAAGCGCGCAATGCGCACGCGCTGGATTCTAATGCCGGCCGCGCATTGCCGGCGGCGCCCGGTTGCGGTGCGTTCGAATTTCCTTGATGCGCATCAATTTCTTTTGCCGGCCGCGCGGATAGTTTCGCCAGCGTGACAAGCGCATAAGCCCGTTTTGGGCGATCAACCGGGGGATGCCGAGATGACAAGCGCAGCCGATTCCAACGCCGCCGGACCAGATGACGGAAGCAACGCGGAAGCTATCCCGTTCATGCAGCAGCTTCTGGACAACCCGTTTCTGCTCCTGTTCATCGGCGTGACCATGCCGACGGTCTTCTACATCATCTGGGGCGTGATGGAAATCGTCACCATTCCGATCGCCAAATAGCCGCCGCACAAGGTCTGCCACCGGGAGGGAAAGCTCATGAGTTCGATACTGCCGCCGAGTACCAGGATCTGGTGGAAGCAGCCGCTGGACCGGGTCGAGGGCACCTGGATCGCGATCGCGCTGATCTGGTGCCTCGCCATGTTCTTCATGATGCCGTACTGGCACATCTTCGGAAGGCAGAATCTTTCCAACGAGGCCTATCGCATCACCGCCGAGGCTTACGGCAGGAAGACCCAGGAGATGGTGGACAAGTTCACCGTGCGCACCGAGACCGAGCTGAACGTGCCGGTGGTGCGTCCGCCGGCGGGCAGCGACGTCTACATGATCGCCCGCCTGTGGCAATGGTGGCCGATTCTCGAGCTGGAAAAGGGGCAGAGCTATCGCCTGCACCTTTCGTCCATGGACTACATGCATTCGTTCTCCCTGCAGCCGGAGAATCTCAACATCCAGGTCGTGCCGGGTTATGAAGGTGTCTACACCATCACCCCGACACGGGCCGGAAAGTACTCGGTGGTATGCAACGAGTTCTGCGGCATCGGACATCACATGATGGCGTCGAACCTGTACGTCATCGAGAAAGGCCGGGGCCCCGCCGGTGACGAAGGTGCCGGGGGCCGCGGCGGGCACCAGGGCGAGCGGGGGGAGAAATAGCATGGCCAATGCCGCGACATATCGAATCTGCCCGGACACCGGATTGCAGTTCCACAAATCGGCGGAAACGCTGATGAAGGCGAATGCAGTGGCGGCGGTGCTGTGCCTGCTCGCCGGCGGCATCCTCGCGCTGGTGGTGACGCTGACGCGCTGGCCGGCCGTGCACCTGCTGCCGGCGGACCTGTTCTACCTGGCGCTTACCGCGCATGGCATCGACATGCTGATCTTCTGGATCATCTTCTTCGAGATGGCGATCCTGTACTTCTGTTCCTCCACGTTGCTGCGATGCCGGCTCGCTGCGCCGAAGGTCGCATGGGCCGCATTTGCGCTGATGGTCGTCGGCGCGATCGTGACAAACGTCGCCGTTTTCCAGGGCGGCTCGAGCGTCATGATGACTTCCTACACGCCGATGCCTGCCGCCCCGCATTTCTATCTCGGCCTCATCCTGTTTGCGGTCGGCGCCCTGATCGGCTGCTTCATCTTCCTCGGCACCCTGGTGGTGGCCCGTGCCGAGAAGACCTATGAGGGTTCGCTTCCGCTGGTGACTTTCGGTGCGCTTACCGCCTGCATCATCGCCATCTTCACCATCGCCTCGGGCGCGATCATCCTGATACCGACGTTCCTCTGGTCGATCGGCTACATCCACGAGATCGATGCCCTGATGTACAAGACCATCTGGTGGGCATTCGGGCACTCGTCGCAGCAGATCAACGTCGCCGCGCACGTGGCGGTGTGGTATGCGATCGCCGCGATCGTTTTCGGCGCCAAGCCGATGTCGGAAAAGGTGAGCCGCACGGCCTTCCTGCTCTATATCTTCTTCCTGCAGCTTGCCAGCGCGCATCATGTGCTCACCGATCCCGGCATCAGCTCGGAATGGAAGATCTTCAACACCAGCTATGCCATGTACCTCGCCGTGCTGGCGAGCATGGTGCACGGCCTGACCGTGCCTGGTGCGATCGAGGTGGCGCAGCGCGAGAAGGGCTTCGATCGCGGGCTGTTCGAGTGGATCAGGAAGGCGCCGTGGGGCAACCCGGTGTT
>DASZQC010000480.1:0-2385 GCA_035549815.1 Dongiaceae bacterium | reverse complement strand
ATGTCCGAGCACCATCAGCAGCGCGCCGATGGTCACGGTCGCGGTGCGCCCGAGCCAGCGGTCGGCGATGATGCCGCCGATGATCGGCGTGACGTAAACGCCGCTGGTGTAAACGCCGGTGATGGCGGTGCCGATGGCGATCGGCGTCACCAGCGGCGACGGCTCCTGCCCGAACATCCATTTGAGGAAGCGGTAGAGCGGATCGATCGCGCCCTTGAACTCGGCGAAGCCGAAGACGTGTTCGACATGACCGGGCAGCAGCAGGGCCTTGGTGAGGTAGAGCACCAGCAGCGCGTTCATGCCGTAATAGGAGAACCGCTCCCAGGCCTCGGCGAAGGCGAGATACCAAAGCCCGATCGGGTGGCCGAAAAGTTCCTTCGACCTGGGCGCCGCCGCATCCGCCGCTGCTAGTGCTGTCATCCGCCCAAATCTCCGACGCGCTGAGTGTGACCGCCACTATCACAACGCCGCGCCGTCGCTGACAACCTGACCCACGGACAATGGCGAAAAGCAGAAACCGCCCGCGCCTCTGCCGGGGAGCCAAAGCCGGCGAGGCGCGGGCGGGTCCTTGCGACGCGAACGGGCGCGGGGAAGCTTGACCTTCCCGCGCCCGCTTCACTCAGCGTCGGATCAGACGATCTGCGCCGCTTGGTGCAGCACGGTCATCGCGACCGGAACGAACATCATGGCGGCGGCGGCGATGCAGGCGATGCGCGAGAACATGGTCATTGGCTTGGCTCCTGGTTCGAAACTTCATCGCCGAAGCGATGAGCAAACCTAACCAGCCCTTCGCCATGCCGCTGTGACCCAGGACACGCTCGCCGCGCCTTCGCTTCGCCGCTAGGCTCACGCGCATGCGTCGCTCGATATCGCTCCTGTGCCTCATCCTCGCCGCGTGCGCGACGCCGGACGATCCGTATGCGGCGTTCATGCACAATACGGTGCTGGTCACCCAGCCCTGGGGCGAAGTGGATCACCTGCAGCTCTCGGCCGACCACGCCTACGTCATGTACGGCGTGCGCTTTCCCGAAGGCCACGGCGCCTGGAGCATCGAAGACGGCAAGGTGTGCCTGATGCCCGGCGATACGCCGGAAACGCGCGGCCAGCGCTTCTGCAATGCATGGGCGGGTCGCCGCGTCGGGGATCGCTGGAACATCGAGGTCGCGGGCCAGACCGTGCCGATGGCGCTCGCCGCCGGCCGGCTGGGGCCGGTCAGGACGCCTGCGTCGCCGCCTTAACCGCGCCGCTCTCGTTCTCGCCAGGCGCAAGCAGGCGGTGAAACAGCACCGCGAACACCAGGATGATCGCCCCGCCCAGCGCGACAAGCCCGCTGTGCAGCAGCCAAAACGCCGTACTCGACATGGTCTCCAGCATGCCGCCGAGCACGCCGGTGCCGAGATTGGCCATGAACAGGTGCAGATAATAGATGCCGATCACCAGCCCGCCCAAACCCTTGGGCGAAGCGCGCGAGAACAGCGCAAGACCGACCGGGAACACCATCGAGAAGCCGATGTCGTTGACGAGGTGAAAGCCGATCCCCCACAGCAGCGACACCTTCTGCCCCGTCGCCGCCTCGGCGGCGCTGCCGGCTGCCAGAAACAGCGGCGCGCACGCCGAGATCGCGGCGCCGATCAGAATCTTGACGATCTCGTCCGGCTCCTTGCGGTGTTTGCCGTACCATTCCCAGAACGCGATCACGCCGAACATCATCGCGGTGGAGATGATCGCATCCATCGAGATCAGCGTCGTCACCGGCAAGGCGAAGCCGAACAGCGTCAGATTGTAGTGCGCGTCGCCCCAGACCTCGTAGGCGTTGAAGATCTGCTGATTGCCCACTGCCGCCAGCGCCAGCGCCGGCAGCAAGGCGATGAGGACGATCACGGTGAACCAGTCCCGTCCGCTGAGCTTGGGCCGTTCCGCCTTCGCCTGCGCGTTTCGCTTCGGCTCCGCGGGCAGATATTTGCGGCCCGAAAGGTAGACCGTAAGCCCGATCAGCATGCCGACGCCGGCGCAGCCAAAGCCCCAGTGCCAGGCCTGCGCCGCGAGCAAGCCGCAAACGGTCGGCGCGAAGATGACCGCGATCTGGATGCCCAGCATATAGACCTGATAGGCGCTGGCGCGCCGCAGATCGCCGGGCGGATAGAGTTCGCCGACCTGGCTGGCGATATTGCCCTTGAAGCAGCCGACGCCGACGAAGAGGCAGAGGATGGCGGCGACGAACGACACCTCGAACGCCATCAGGAAATGTCCGAGCACCATCAGCAGCGCGCCGATGGTCACGGTCGCGGTGCGCCCGAGCCAGCGGTCGGCGATGATGCCGCCGATGATCGGCGTGACGTAAACGCCGCTGGTGTAAACGCCGGTGATGGCGGTGCCGATGGCGAT
>DASZQC010000479.1:0-23464 GCA_035549815.1 Dongiaceae bacterium | reverse complement strand
CCCGGCGCGTAGAACAACTTCATATGATCTCTCCCTCATGCATGGGAGCGGCGGCGCGAAATCCGGCCACCGCTTGTCTGACACAGCAATACGTAACATATAAAGTTACATTAGTTCGTCAAGGGCTGCGACGATGACTCTTGAACATTGATTGCAGGACGAAGGTTGCGTTGCCCCCCGGCGGCGCGGCCCATATTGTCGGCGGCGAGAGACACAGAATTCCCAGGCGGTTCATATGGCTTTTGACTTCGACCTGTTCATCATCGGCGCCGGTTCCGGCGGCACGCGCGCGGCGCGGATCGCAGGCAGCCATGGCGCCCGCGTCGCTGTCGCCGAGGAAAGCCGGGTCGGCGGCACCTGCGTCATCCGCGGCTGTGTGCCGAAGAAGCTGCTGGTCTATGCCTCCCACTTCCATGAGGATTTCGAGGATGCTGCCGGCTACGGCTGGACCGTGGACAAGCCGCGTTTCGATTGGGCGACCCTGATCGCCAACAAGGACAAGGAGATCGACCGTCTCAACGCCGCCTACAAGAGGACGATCGCCAACGCCAAGGCGGAGCTGATCGAGGCCCGCGCCGAGCTGGTCGACAAGCACACGATCTCGGTCGGCGGCCGCACGGTGACGGCGGAGGTGATCCTGATCGCCACCGGCTCCTGGCCGGAGCTGCCGAAGATTCCCGGTATCGAGCATGCCATCAGCTCCAACGAATGCTTCCATCTGGAGCAATTGCCGCGCCGCGTCGCCGTGGTCGGCGGCGGCTATATCGCGCTGGAATTCGCGGGCATCTTCAACGGCCTCGGCGCGGAAACCACCGTGTTCTATCGCGGCGAGCAGATCCTGCGCGGCTTCGATATGGATGTGCGCAACTTCCTCTCTGACGAGCTGACCAAGAAGGGCCTCAAGATCCGCTGCAAGACCGATGTATCGCGCATCGACAAGGTCGCCGGCGGGTTGCGGCTGACCTTGCTGGACGGCTCGACGGTGGAGTGCGACCAGGTGCTCTACGCCACCGGGCGACGGCCGCTGACCAGGAATATGGGGCTGGACAAGGTAGGCGTGGAGGTGGACTCCACCGGCGCGGTCAAGGTCAATGCCTCGTCGCAATCCAGCGTGCCCAACATCTATGCGGTGGGCGATTGCACCAATCGCATCAATCTCACTCCGGTGGCGATCCGCGAAGGGCATGCCTTCGCTGACAGCGTGTTCGGCAAGAAACCGTGGCAGGTCGACCATGCTGACTGCCCCTCCGCCGTCTTCACCCAGCCGCCGGTCGGCAGCGTCGGCCTGACCGAGGAGCAGGCCCGCGTGAAATACGGCACGGTCGACATCTATCGCGAGAGCTTCCGCCCGATGAAGCACACCATGACCGGGCGGACCGAGCGCACGCTGATGAAGCTGGTGGTCGACCGCAAGTCCCAGGCGCTGGTCGGCGCCCACATGGTCGGCCTCGACGCGCCGGAGATCATCCAGACCCTGGCTATCGCCGTGAAGCTGAAAGCGACCAAGGCCCAGATCGACCAGACCATCGCCATCCATCCGACCGCGGCGGAAGAATTCGTCACCATGCGCACGCCGGTGGCGGCGGAGTAGGGATGTCCTTCGCAGATTCCTATCTCGGCCAGCTCCGCAAGATCGTCGGCTCCCGCATCATCCTCATTCCAGGTGCCAGGACCGTCGTGCACGACCGGCAGGGCAAGGTGCTGCTGGAGCTGCGCAAGGATTTCCGGCGCTGGGGCCTGCCCGGCGGGCATGGCGAGATCGGCGACGATGTGACGACGACGGCGATCCGCGAAGTGTTCGAGGAGACGGGCTATCGCATTACGAGGCCCGTGCCGTTCGGCATCGCCTCCGATCCCACGAAGGAGACGACCACCTTTCCCAACGGCGATGTGACGCAGAGCGTCGCGGTGCTGTTCCACGCGCGCAAGCCCAAGGGCCAGGCGAAGTTCGATCCGAGCGAGACCCTGGAGATCGGCTGGTTCGCGCCGCGCGCGCTGCCGAAGGAGATCATGCCGAACTCGCTTCGCACGCTGAAGGCCTATTGGCGATATCAGAAGTCCGGCAAGTTCCAGATGATCTAAAACTGCACCTTGGCCATCGATGCGCGGTGGTCGGAAGGCCAGGGCGTCACCACGATCTCCGCCGTTTCGGGCTTCTCGCCGACGATGGCGGCATCGAGCACCTTCAGCGCCGCGCCTTTGGCCAGCACGAAATCGATGCGATCGTGGTGGTCCTCGGGATCGGTCGGCTCGCTGGTCGGCGTCCAGGTGTAGGCAGGCTTTGCCACCGGATCGGCATGGATAGCACGATAGGTGTCGACGAATCCCAGCTTCTCGATCGACAGCGACGACGGCCAGGCGACGGGAACGGGGTTGTGCCCGGCGGCAACGGTGGCCGGCGTCCAGTCCCAGTGCGACGGCTCGTTGAAATCGCCGAACACGAAGGCCGCATCGGCGCCCTCGGCCGCCTTCATGTCGTCGAACAGCAGCTTCAGCGCCGGGCCGCGCGTCTCGGCCGCGAACTTCACCGCCTCCGCCTCGGTCTTGATGAAGGGCGCCGCGCCATACTCGATGTCCAGGAGCTGATAAGGCTGGTACGGCGAGTCATCGAGATGGATGTTGAAGGCGTACACCGTCCGTCCATCGACGTCGATCTTCACGCCTGTGTCGTTCGGCGTCGCCGGCCCGATCGGATAGCGGCTGAGGATGGCGTTGGCCCACAGCGCCGGATTCTCCTTGGCCTGGTCGTAGTAGTAGAAGCCGAGCTTCTCCGCGATCGCCTTGGCGACGCTGTCGCCGGCCGGCGGGCAATAATCCGCCTCGCACGGGTCGGATTCCAGGCGCGTCTCCTGCATGCCGACGATGTCGGCACCGGCGGCCTTGATCGCCGCCACCGTCTCGTCCACCGGCTTGCCGTCATTGGCGCCGCCGCCATAGACGTTGAACGTCATGACCGTCAGCGTGGTCTCCGCCGATGCCGGCGTCGCAAGCACGAATGCCGCGATTGACGCGGCGACAATGAGCCTGATCGTCATGGTGTCCCCCAGATCGTGTCGGTCGGTTTTTGAACCGGCGTTCAGTCTGGAGAAAATCGCGAAACTTGACCAGCCCCGCGACCCGGGCGTCACAGGAAATTAACGCGCAGGCCCGCGTGGCTTCGAAAGGACACCGCGCCTAGGCGCGGCCTGCATCCTTCAGCATCTGGGTGACGCCGTTGCGCAGATGGACGAGGTCGCTGCCCGAGATGAGGAAGTCGTAGCCGCGATCGAACATCTGCTTGACCGCCGGGCCGGGATTGGCGACGCAGCCCAGCGCCTTGCCGCCCTTCTTGATCGCCTGCTCGGCCTTGGCGATGAGCTGCTTCAGCTCCGGATCGTCGAACTTGTTCAGCTTGCCGATGGAGGCGGAGAGATCGCGCGGGCCGATGAAGACCACGTCGACGCCCTCGACCGCGGCGATGGCGCCGGCATTCTCGACGCCTTCCGGATTCTCGATCTGCACGATGATGAGGAGGTCATCGGCGGCGCGGTCGTAATAACCCATGTCGAAGCCATAGCCGGCCGCGCGCGTGCCGCCGGCAGCGCCGCGGGTGCCGTGCGGCGGATAACGGCAAGCGGCGACCACCGCCTTGGCTTCGTCGGCAGTGTTGATCTGCGGCACCATCACGCCGCGCACGCCGGCATCCAGCACGCGCTTGATGTAGACGAAATCGTTCCAGGGCACGCGGATCATCGGCTCGCACGTGGTGGCGGCCATGGCGCGCATCTGGGCGATGGCGTCGGTCAGCAGGCCCTGGCCGTGCTCCTGGTCCATCATGATGAAATCGACCCCGGACAAAGCCAGGACTTCGGCATTGTCGGCCGAGTCGCTCATGGTCCAGGCGCCGAGCGCCTTGCCGCCGGCCTTGAGCCGTGCCTTCAGGGAATTCGCCATGTCTGCAATGATCCCAATTTTGCCAGTCTTTGCGATGGGGGAGGACTTTATCGCCCGTGCGCGGAACGTCCAAGCCCGATTGTCGCAGCCGGCCGGCGCTAATTCCTTTGCCGGATTGCGGCGGGTCGGCTATTCCACACGGAATTCGCGAGAATTGGATGGCCCGGACCCGTCTCCCTTATTGTTCGCCCTATCGCCTGATCTGGGCTGTCTTGGCAACGCCGCGCAGCACGGCGCAGCGGATCCATCACGCCTACGCGCATTTCGCCTGGCGCAGCATGGGCTGGTCGCACTATCTGCTGACGGCCGCCTTGTGTCTGGTCTGGCCGGTCATTTTCCTGGTCATGCTGTGGATGTTCACCCGGCCCATCGGGCCCAAGGTGGCGCGCGCCACCGGCAAACCGGTGGCGCGACAGGTGCTGGAGCAATTCTGGCTCGCCGCGCGGCATTCGATCCCGCCGGACAAATACTATGTCTTCGACCTGTTCCGGCCGGAGCGGTTGCGCAACGCCGGCGACTACATCCTGCGCTACGAGCTGAAGGGCGGCTTCCACAACCTGGTGCACTTCCACACGCGCAAGACCATGCGCAATAGCACCAAGGAAGTGCTGAAGGACAAGCTGCGCTTTTTCCGCCGCTGCGAAGAGCGGGGTGTCGCCTCGCCGATCGTCTTGCAGGTGATGAACGTGGACGGAGTCCTGCAGGCGGAAGCGGCGACGACGGACGGCCTGCCGCCGCTCGATCTGTTCATCAAGCCGGCCAAGGGCAAAGGCGGCCGCGGCTGCGAGCGCTGGCAGTATATCGACGGCTTCTATGTCGGGCCGGTGGGCCGCAAACTGGATGCGGATGGGTTGCAGCAGCACATCCGCGCACTGGTGGCGAAGCGCGGCCGCTATTTGATCCAGGAGTGCCTGCGCAATCATCCGGACCTCGCTGGATTCAGCGCCGGCCTGACCTCGCTGCGCATCACCTCGTGCAAGAACGAGAGTGGCGGCTTCGAGGTCACCAACGCGGTGCTGAAAATGTCCCTGGCCGCCGGCGTGGCCGTGGACAATTTCCATCAGGGCGGCGCCGTCTGCCAGGTCGATGTGGCGACGGGCGAGATCGGGCCGGCCTGGGATTCCTGGAGCAAGCGGCCCTGCGTCATCCACCACACGCATCCGGTGACCGGCGCCAGGATCGCCGGTCTGCGGCTGCCCTGCTGGCCCGAGACGGTGGAGATGGTGGCAAAGGCCGCCAGCCTGTTCCCCGACCGCATCATGATCGGCTTCGATGTCGCCATCACCGACAGCGGGCCGGTGATCATCGAGGGCAACGTGCAGCAGGGCTCCGACATGGTGCAGCGGACACACGATTTGCCGGTCGGCATGCAGCGCCTCGGCCAGTTGCTGGCCTATCACGCCGGCCAGGCGCTCGCCACGCGCCCGCCGCGCGCCATGCGGTGGTATGGACCGCGCGACTATTGGGGCCCGCGCTAGCCGGAACCAATCCTTCGCCGATGCATTGTTTATGGGAACGCGCGGCATCGTCGTCGCGCGACGATTCATGTGCGAAGGAGGGCCTCATGCGCCACACTGCCCGCTATGCGAAATTCCTCGTCCCGCTGATGCTGCTGTCGGCAACGGCCGCTTGCTCGGTGGCGAACGAGCAGGAGACCCCTGGTGAGTATGTCGATTCCGCCGCCATTACCACGCAGGTCAAGACCAAGCTCGCCTCGGAGGGCGGCATGGATCTGTTCAGCCAGGTGAAGGTCACGACCGTCGAAGATGTCGTCCAGCTCGCCGGCTTCGTGAAGAGCGACGCCGACAAGGCGCAGGCCGAGCGGATCGCCTGGACCGTTCAGGGCGTGAAGAACGTAGAGAACGACATCGTCGTTCAGCCGTAAGCCGGCATGCTCTTGCGAGACGCCCGCCGGACCCGATCCGGCGGGCGTCTTAGCCTTCAGAACAGACTGAACGCGATCGGGACGCGGATGAAGGCGCGCATATCCGGCGCGTCGTCGGTGGCGCCGATTTCCATGTCCAGATTCACGCCCACATTGTCCGCCACCCGGTATCCCATGCCGAACAGGAACGAACCGAGATGCAGGGAATTCGATTTCTCTTCGCGTTTGCCCGAGGGCGGGGGGGCGACGATCTCCGTTTCGGTGCCCCAGACATAGGTATGCTTGTAGCCGAGGCTGAACGAGAAATCGTCATTCACCGAGAAGCCCATGCCGAAGGCCAGCCCGACGGCGTCACCGGGGTCCACATCGCGGACCGTGATCTCGCCGATATCCTCGTTGACGTCGTCTCCGAACGTCCATTGATAGCTGAGGCTGGCGAACAGGACGACTGGATCCGTAGGGTACAACACGGTCAGGCTGGGTTCCAGCGTATAGAAGCCTGAGCCGGTCGGCAGTTCCTCCTCGATTCCGAACTCGTCGCGCTTGATGTCGAACGGCCCTTCGCCGGTGCGGGTCTTGAAGCGAAGATTTCCGATCAGGTAGGGCGATGTTCCCGTGATCTGGTAGTGCGCCGCGACCTCGATATCTCCCAATCCGTTACCATCCAGATTGTCGGTACGCTCGATGTCTGGTGCCGATGCCTGGGGAATCAGGAAGCTGATGCGGTCGTCGCGCATCACGTACGGAATCTTCGCCTCGAGTTCCAGTCTATCATTGACGCCATAGCGCACGGTCAAGGCGGGCGAGAAGAAGTCGCGATCGGCATCCGATGCCTCGATGACACCGATCAGAACCGTATCCTGGATCTCGATGCCGCGGAACGTCAGGCGGTTGACGTTCGAGTGCGAGTAATCGATCGAGGGCTCGAGCACAAGCGTATTCGCCGGCGTCAGCACGCCGCCGACATCGGTGATGACCGTGACCTGCGGCCGCTCTTCCACGGGCGCCTCTCCCACCGGCTGGTCCGGGGGCGCGCCAGGCGTCGTTTCGGGAGCGCCCTGGGCTGGCGCCGCCGTTCCGGCATCGGGCGGCGGATTCGGGGTTGCTTGCCTGACGCCGGCGCCGCGAATCTGATCGAGCTGGGCGCTGCCCAGTGTCTTCAGTTGCTCGCGCTGTTGTTGAAGGAGGAGCTGCTGCTCCTCGATGATCTTCTGCTGCTGCTCGACCGCCTCTTCGAGAGCCTTGACGCGCTGTTCGATATCCTCGGTTTCGGCCCACGCCGATGCCGGGGTTTGCGCTGCCGACAAGACGGCAACGCACCAAAGCCATTTTTTCATGATACCCCCCAAAGTTATGAACACCACTCCCTCATACGCACGCCGGAAGACAGCCGGCGCCAGACAGGTATTCGCCGCGCACGATGCGCGACGTCACGCCCATGCATGTTTCCATCGCGAGTCCACCGCGATAGACAGAACCGCTCGCCTCAATGCGCCAACATCGCGTTCGGTATGCCCGCGCTGATCGCGCGCCCCATGGCAATACTGCTCTGCAGATTCGAATTGATCTGCGTGAAGTTGTTGATCGTCACGTTGACTTCGATTGTCTGCATGATGTTCCGGCCGGCCGCGTCGTTCGCCAGCAGTCCCATGATCTCACCGGCCTTCAGGCTGTTGAGTGCGAGCGACAGACCGTTTGGGCCTGAGATCACGAATCCGTCCGCGTTCGGCGCGCTGGCGAAATGGATCTTGCTGCCTTCCAACTGCGACGGGCTGGTGAATGGCGCGGTGCTCGTCGCATCGTGAATAGTCGTGTTCCGGGCGATCGAGCCGTCGGGATTCAGCGTGAGGGATGTCTCCGCGACCAGAGGCCCATCGACGAAGATGCGCACGGTGGCGCCGAAATCGAAATCCACGCCGTTGATGCTCATACCACCACGGAGACTACGCAGCTCCTCGTCGCTGAGCCGGACCTGGTCCCTGGAGAAACTGTCGAGGGGGAAACTGTCGATGTCGCCTTGCCGCCCCGCCATGTCGGCTTGGGCGGGAAGGGCGGTCGCGGCCGCCAGGAATCCGGCATACAGCGCCGCGCAGCACGCATTTCGCGGATTTCTCGGACGAAAGCGATCGGGCGCGTCATGGCCGGCGATCTCGGATGTGCAGCGATGGACGATGGTCATGGCTCTGTTCCCTCAAAAGAGTTCCGTCGCCCCCGGGAGCAATATGCCGATCGTGCTGAGACCGGTCCTGTTCACGGCCGTGGCAAGCGGCGCTTTCGGGCGTCCGCGCCATTCAGCCTCGTCGTTGAAATGCTTGCGGCCGACGAAATCAGCATTGTGGATGGCGAAGGCAATACCGTCCTTCCAGTAGGTCATGAACTCATCCCGCTTCATGACCTTGAGGCCGATCGCCGGGTCGCCCACCAGCACGGCGTTGTCCCGCACGCCCTTGATGACGACGAAGTGCTTGTAGTTCTTCCACTCGATCAGGACGATGACGGGAATGCCGACGCGCTGCAGGCGGTCGAGGTCGACCCGGAATCCGTCTGCGCGATAGCCGACCGATTCCAGATAGAGCTTGATTTCATAGAGCGAGAAGCCCTCGCGCTTGATCTTTTCCTTGTCACCCATGTTGTACATGGCGACGAAGGCTTCCTTTTCCGTCGTCGGGCGGTCGAAATGATAGGTCAGCAATGTGGCGATGGCCGCAGATCCGCAGGAAAAGTCAAATTGCTGCCGGACGACCGTCTTGAACGGAATGTCCCGATAACTGGTAACGCGCACATGCGCCTGCACCGGCGGCCCGTTGGCGATCGTCACCTCGCCGGCGGTCGCGGGCGCGGCTCCCACTGCGCCCAGCAGCAACAACTGGGCGCAGGCGAGTATCCGAAATGTGCCGAACACCGACATGGCGTCCGCTAGTGCAGAATGACATTCAGGGACATGATCCCCTGAACATTGGACTGCGGCGCGGTGTTCATGACGTTGTTGGTCATGCCGCGATTGCCGGTCATGGCGCCGGATTGAATGAATACGCTTCCGGCCGGTGCGTCCCCACCGATGCTGTTGTTCTCGTTGGTGGCGGACGTCGTCTGCGAGGACGCAGACGTATTCGTTTCGTTGAATGAATCTGTCGCGGTGTTGTCGCCGCCCCGGATATTCGCCAGTTCGTCAACCGCAACCGCGCCGCCGAACGCTTCCTCGGCCTGTGCGGAATGCGGTTGGAACGGATTGACGGCTACTATTGCGACGAGCGCGGCAGCTCCAAGGATTGCCTGCCGCCCGCCAAGCCAACTGTGTTTGCCGAACATAATTCCGCTCCTTGGCTTGCGTGGAGCGGCCGGCGGTAGCACCGTATATACCAGCCCATCATTGCCCTTTGGGGGCCTGCAACAATAAGCACAGTATCTAAGCTTACGCCCCCCTTACGGCGATGACCTGTCTAACATCGCCGTTGGACACCAAAGAGAGGCGAGCCTTTGCCGGGATTACCGCCGGCGCCCTCGCGCCTCAACCTGTCAGTCCTTGTTATGTGCACCCGGACCTAGTTGAAGCTAGAAGTTCACCGTTCCGACCGCTGACAGGGCGACGCCCTGCTGCTGCACGGAGGTGTTGCCGGAATTGGCTTGCGCCATCGTCACACCGGAGTTGCCGCTCTGAGTGCCGGTGATCGCGTTTCCGGAGAAGATCGGAATCACTTCAACCGACAGCGAGCCGCCGACCGAGGCGCCATTCAGCGTCTGCACGGAAACGGCTTCCTGGTTCACGTTGAAGGATTCACTGAACGCAGCGCCGCCCGCGATGGCGGTGCTGATCACGGTCTGCACGACGCCCGAGGAGAACGTGTTCTTCGGGTTGGCCCAAGCGCCAGAGGACGCAACGAGGCCGATCGCCAGCGCGGAAACGCCGACTAATAGCTTCTTCATGACTGTCTCCTTTTGGTTTCGCGTTGCCGCCCCCCAATGGGTCGGCAATGTGGCCCTCTGCCCGCCTCAGGCAGTGTCGTAGTCGATCCAGCCACAATGTGATGACATCATGGGCGCATAGGAGAGTCGTCATTCAAATGAGTGAGGCGATATGGCGATTTGATGGATTATTAGATGCAGCATGTGTTTCGTGTACTAAAAGAAGCAGCGATCGCGTGAAGTACGAAATTCTCTTTTAAGAAGGTGGCCCCGGAGCGATGATGTTTGTTCCTCTGGCCGGTGACATCTTTGTGGCTGCGGCGATCCAACGAAGGAGGGCCATGTGACGCGGAGGTTCCTGCTGATTCCCGCTTTCCTGATGATGGTGTGCTGCGGCGCAAGATTGGCGGCGGCACAGGATCCGTTCATCGCCTTTCAAAATCAGGACTACGCGACGGCGCTGAAGGGATTCCAGGAGCTGGCGAGCCAGGGTAACGCGAACGCGATGAACAACCTGGGCCTGATGTATTCGAACGGGCTGGGAGTGACGGCCGATCAGGCCAAGGCGATCGATTGGTACAACCAGGCGGCAAGCAAAGGCCATCTCGGCGCCGTCAACAATCTCGGCGGCATGTATGAGATGGGGCAGGGCGTCGCGCAGAACTACACCACGGCGGCGGAAAAATACGCGCTGGCGGCCAAATACGGCCTCACGGATGCCCAGTACAATCTGGCTGCACTCTATGAAGCGGGCAAAGGCGTACAGAACGATCCGTTGCAGGCCTATATCTGGTACAGCCTCGCCGCGGCAATGGGCGACCCGGATGCCGCGGTCGGGCGCGATCGGATGGCGCAAGTCCTGGATCCGACGTTGCGTCGTCAGGCGGACGAGTTCGCCGCAAGCTGGAAGCCATCCAAGTAGCGGTGGTCAGACGGCCTATGGCCGCCGATCGGGGCCTGTTTCCCCCGCGTCAGTTGCGCGCGACGGAGGGCTTCTCCGGCGCGGCGTTGGAAGGCGATTTCGCGTTCCCACGCTTTTGCGGTAACCGCAGCGCCAGGGGCGATTGCAGCAGGCGGTAGACGAGGTCAACCTGGCGCTCCGTCCCGGTCTTCTCGAAGATGTGGCGCAGGTGCGTGCGCACGGTGTGCGCGGTGCTGCCCATGCGCTCCGCGATCTCGGCCACGCTGTTGTTCTCGGCGACCAGCGCGGCGACACGCGCCTCCGTCATCGTCAATCCATAGATGCGCTCCAGCGCGGCGACATCGATCTCCGTGTTGCGCGCGTGATCCGGATCCATGATGAAGGCCAGCTTGCGCTGTTGCTCAGGCTTGTCGTCGGGGATGTCCCAGAGGACGGCCACCGAGCGCTGGCCGGGCGCGTGGCCGGGCAGGCTCAGCACCTGAGGGCCGGCCGCCGGGTCCGCGGCGCCAGTGCTGTCGGCGGCACCGTTTTTCAGCATGTTGCGCCTGAGGAAGCGCAGGGCGCTTCCATCGGGATCGAGAGCCTCCCTGGCCGCCCGGTTCATGCTGACGCAGGAGCCCTGCTCGTCGAGGATGACAACGCCGGTGGGCAACAGGTCGAGCACCGCGGTCGACGCCTTCACATTCGCCGTCATTTTGGCGAACAGATCCGCCAACTGCACGGCCCAGTCGAAATAGGGCGCGATCTTGGCGAAACGGCTCGCTTCCGCTTCATCGAACGTCGGTTGTTCCGACATGCGTCCGACCGCGAGGCAGACGGATGTCTGACCGGCGCAGGCATATTGCGCGTACATCACGTAACGGACGCCCAATGCGCGCAGCGGGCATGTCGAGTTCGCGGCCTCCAGATCCAGCATGAAGACCGAATGGCCGCTTTTGCCATTGGAGGTCGCCGGCACAATCGGCGTGGCGTGGGTGTCGTGACCGCCGCCATTGCCGTTGCGCGTGCGCTTCTCGCAGGCTTCGCGCAACTGCTCCGGGCTTGGGGCATCCTGCGTGTGGGCGGCGAGAAGCTCGTCGCCCTCATGGCCCGAGCCGCGCCTGACGATTACGCCGACGGAAGCATGCAGGTCGGTGCAGATTCGAGCCAGAAAGCGCTGCCAGCATTCCGGCATGCCGCTCAGGTCGTAGAGATCGGTCAGCAGCTCTTCGAAGTTCCACAAGAGCTTTTCGGCCTGCAGCTCCACGGATTGGCCGTTCGCTGCCAGGCCCAACGGATGTTGTAGCCGCACGTTCACACCTCTGCGGTCGCACTGCCCTCTTGATCCAATTTTTTCAGCAGGCCGTTCGGACTGTCCGCAGCCTTGCACATGCGCCCGCACCGCTGAAAAGAGCGGCGATCTTTTTTGCGCGCGTGACCCCAAAGAGAAATTCGCTGGCCGACAGGTGGCCCTCGGTTGGGACTTTAAACGTGTCGACCGACAAAAGCGTGACAGGTCCATAACAAATAACAAGATTAGGTGTTACAAACAAGTCAGCTTTGCTGATAAATCATGAAAATTACAGCGCCCAGTTGTGACGCAGATCGCAGGTAATATTATGTCGCACACTTGGATTACCCGCTGAAATTGCGGGCCGGGCGCCTATCGCTTTGAATACATTAGATCAAAGCATTGGAAGCGACGGACTTGATCAGCGCGAAAACCTTCTGCTCAAGGCGCAAATTCAGGCGTCGGGCGGAATCCGCCGTGAGCAGCGCCAGCAGGATCGCAGCATCCTCGCCGTCGCCGACCGCGATGCGCAAGAGACACCGCCGGTTGGGACGTTCCATCATTTCGATCAGCCGGCCTGGCAGCACATTCTGCACGCTCAGCTCTTCGGGCCGCTTGGTGGCGATGGCGACGTCGCGGGCCAGCACGCGCAGTCGCACGGCATGGCCGACCGGCAGTTCGACATGCGAGAGCAGAAATTCGGCTCCGCCTGAAGCATCCCGCCCGACGGCGACGCGCGTGACGCCGCGCTCCGCATCATGGCCGGAGATCGTGCCGATCAAAACCACGCCGGCATCGGTCCGGTCGATCAGCAGCGGCAGGTCGAGGCGGCCCATCAGGTCGGCCGTCGGCCCCGACGCCTGCACGCGGCCCTGGTCCAGCAGCACCAAGTGATCGGCGATACGGGTCACTTCCTCCATCGCATGCGTGACATAGAGCATCGGCACGCCGACCTCGTCGCGCAGCCGTTCGAGAAAGGGCAGGATCTCCGCCTTGCGCGGATCGTCGAGCGCCGCCAACGGCTCATCCAGCAGCAGCAGGCGCGGGTTGGACAGCAGTGCCCGGCCAATGGCGACGCGCTGCTTCTCGCCGCCGGACAAAGCGCCCGGCCGCCGCTCCAGCAGCGCACCGATGCCGAGCAGCGCGACGATATCGTCGAAATTCGTGTGCGCCGCCGCGTCGCGTCGTCGTTTTCGCCCATAGTCCAGGTTGCTCCGTACGCTCATATGCGGAAACAGCCGCGCCTCCTGGAACACGAAGCCGATGCGACGATCCTCCGCCGCGACGTCGATGCCGCGCGCGCTGTCGAACAAGGTGTCGTCGTCGAGCGTGATGATTCCCTGGTCCGGCCGCTGCAATCCCGCGACGGCGGACAGCAGCGCGCTCTTGCCGGCACCTGATGGACCGAACATCACGGTCGCGCCGCGTGACGGGGCTTCGAACGCGGCCTGCAGGCGAAAGGCGCCGAGCTGCTTGCCGATATCGAGTTTCAGCATCGGCTCATCCCCGATGCAGTCCCTGGGCGTAATGCGCGATGCGTTCCGACAGGAACAGGCCGATCAAGGCCAGGGAGAATGAGATGAAGGAGAGCCGCGCGGCGACCGCCTCGCCGCCGGGCGATTGCAGCGCGCCATAGATGGCGAGGGGCAGGGTCTGCGTCTCGCCCGGGATGCTGGCGGCGAAAGTGATGACGGCGCCGAACTCGCCGAGGCCGGCGGCGAAGGCGGTCATGGCGCCGGCGGCGATGCCGGGCGCCATCAGCGGCAGGGTGATGGAAAAGAACCGGTCCAGCGGCCTGGCCCCGAGCGTCCGCGCCGCGTCTTCCAGCTTGCGGTCGACCGCTCCGGAGGAGAGGCGGATCGCCCGTACCATCAGCGGAAAGGTCATCACCGCCGTCGCCAGAATGGCGCCCGAGGTGGTGAAGGCGAGGCGGATGCCGAACCAGTCGTTGAGGACGGCGCCGATCGGCCCGCGCACGCCGAACAGCAGTAACAGCAGATATCCGGTCACCACCGGCGGCAGGACGAACGGCAGATGGACGAAGGCGTCGACGACGCTGCGGCCGAAGAAGCGCGTCCTGCCCAGGAGCCAGCCGACGACGATGGCCGGCGGCAGGCTGAACAGGACGCTGCTGATCGCGACCTTCAGGCTGAGCGCGACCGCCTGCCATTCCTCCGGCGTGAGGGTCAGGAAGCGGCCGCTGTCATTCATTCAAGGATTTTGAACCCGTAGCTCTTGAACAGCGCCTTGCCTTCATCGCTGCTGAGGAAGTCGAAGAACCCTTTGACCTCCGGGCGATCATGACCGGCGACGATGCCGATAGGATAGACGATCGGATCGTGGCTGTCGTCGGGGAAGGTGCCGACGATCCTCACATCGGCGACGCCCCGCGCGTCGGTCGCATAGACCACGCCCAGCGGCGCCTCGCCGCGCTGCACCAGGGCGAGAGCGGCGCGCACATTTTCGGCCGGAGCGACCTTGTCCTTGACCGAATCCCACAGGCCCAGCTTGGTCAGCGCCTGCTCGCCATAGCGGCCGGCGGGGACGCTCTTCGGGTCGCCCATGGCGATGCGGCCGCCGTTCAGGGCGCCGGCCAGATCCATGCCGGACGAGATTGCGATGTCGGCGCCGCCAGCCGGGCCGACCAGGACCAGATCATTGCCGATCGGGCGATGGATGGTGGCGGCCTCCATCAGATTCTTGTCGCTGAGATAGGACATCCACTTCTCGTCGGCCGAAGCGAAGATGTCGGCCGGCGCGCCGGCCTCGACCTGCTTGGCGATGGTGGAGGAGGAGCCGAAGGACAGCACCACGGCGCCGTTCCCCTTGGACTGCCAACTGGTCGCGGCGGCCTTCAGCACGTCGGTCAGGGACGCGGCGGCAAAGACCGCGACATCCGCCGCCAGGCCGATCTGCGCGGTTCCGGCCAGCATAAGGCCGGCCGCGGCGGTGGTGATGAGGCTGCGGCGTGCAAAAGCGAAGACAGAGCGTGACATCTGGGAGCCCCCGGTTGTCGATATATTCATCTGGATATAGCGCTCGGCAACCCGAACCGCAAGGCGGTTTGGAGCGCCGTTACCTGGGCATGGGGTTATTTCGCGGGCTTGACCAGGGCGGAGAGGGCGGAGAGGTCGGCCTCGATCGCCTTGGCCGTGCGTTTTTCCATGTTGCGGAAGCGGCGCAGCACATCGGCCCCGAGCTCGGTCAGCTTAGCGCCGCCGCCCTTGGCGCCGCCCTTGTCGGCGGTGACCAGCGGCTTCTGAAAGGAGCCGTTCAGTTCCTCGACCAGAAGCCAGGCGCGGCGATAGCTCATCTTCAGCCGGCGGCCGGCGCCGGAGATCGAGCCGGTCTCGTCGATGGCGGCCAGCAGGTCGGCCTTGCCCGGCCCGACGGCAATGCCGGGCGCCAGCACGATCCGCAGCCGCGCCCCGGCGGCCTGATGCTTCGGTTTCATGGCGCGCAGGATAGCGACCGAATCCAGCGGGTCCAAGGGTGCCGATCCCGCGTGGCCGCGCCGGGCGTGACGCCGGTCATGTTCCGGTCAGCGCGGACTGGACAGGGTTGGGGGCCGTCCCGCACAATTGACCATAGGGGTCGCAAATATCGGACTGGAACATGATCAGGCACAGAGCGGCGGCGCGTTTCAGGCGGGGCCGCTGGTTGCGGGCGATGCTGACCGTCGCCGTCGGCTCGGGTTTCGCACCCCAGGCGCTCGCCGAGGATCTGAGCGCCATCGTCGAATCCATCGAGCCGTCGCGTGGCGACATTCGCGCGCTGGACCTGCTGGCCGCCGGCACGGTGATCGAGCTGCAGGCCGGCGACAAGCTGGTGCTCGGTTATCTTCTGTCCTGCACGCGCGAAGTGATCACCGGCGGCAAGGTCACGGTCGGCTCCGGCGAAAGCAGCGTCGAGGGCGGCCAGGTGGAGCGCGGCAGGATTTCCTGCGACGGCACGGTGGATGCGGACAGCGCCGCCGGCTCGAACGAAGCCGCGGTGGTGGCGATCCGCAGCCTGGGCGCGGGGGCGGGCGAGGATGTGCGCGTGGTGCCCAGCCCGCAGCCGGTCTTCGTTCTGGCGGAGGGCGACATGCCCGCCGACCCGTCGCTGACCATCGAGCGCCTGGATCGCCAGGAATCGCCCATCCGCGTGTCGCTGTTCGGCCGTGCCCTGGACATGAAAGTCACCGGCATGAAGCTGACGCCCGGCGGCATCTATTCGGTCGCCTGCGGTGACCGCAAGATCGCCTTCAAGATTGCCGAGAATGCCGGCCTGTCGCCGGTGGTGACGCTGCAGCGCACGATCCGCTTCTGATCGCATGGCGCGCCTCTCAGCGAGCACGTCGGCGCGGCTCGGTTTTGCGATCATCGCGGCGCTGATCGGCCTGCTGTGCGGCTTCGCAACCGAAAAGCGGCTCAGCGCCGGCCTGTCCTTCGATACTCTGCTGACCCTGCGGCATATGCTGCTGGGTGACCGGCATGCAGCGGATGCGTCGCGTGTCGCCGTCGTCACTGTCGACGAGGCGACCTTCGCCGATCCCGCCTTTGCCGATACGCCGATGGCCTTGTGGGCGCCGCAATTCGCGAAGGTGCTGAGCGCGCTCGATGAGGCCGGCGCGGCGGTCATCGGCGTCGATCTGCTGTTCGCCACCACGACCTCGAGCATCGAAGGGATGCGCGAGTATGACAAGCCGCTACGCGCCGTGTTCCAGCGTCTCGGCGCGCAAGAGCGCATCGTCCTGGCGCAGGCCAATGTCGGCGGCAAGATGATCGGGCCACATCGCATTTTTGCCTTCGTCGTCGGCGGGCAGAAGAACATCCGCACGATCGCGGTTACCGCTGATCGCGATGGTGTCGTACGGCACGTGCCTTTGCTGCAATCCGGGCGGAACCTATCCGATCCCGAATCAATCCCTGCCTTCGCGCTGACCTTGGCAGAGCGCACCGGCTTCGACCATGCCACGCTGCCGTCTGATCGCTTGAGCGTTTCGCCCAATTACTCGGACCGCCAGATCGCTCCGGTCTATGGGATGCAGGATCTCTATGCCTGTGCCCAGGCTGGCGACATCGCAGCCTTGAAAAAGGCGTTTGCCGGCAAGGTCGTGCTGCTCGGCGGCGCGCTCGACATCGAGGATCGCAAAGTCATTTCGGGGCGTGCCTTCGCCACGGCCGAGGGCGGCGCCCGTTCGCTGCCGTGCGGCGGATCACGGGCGCAGGACAGCACCATGCGCCGCACCATTCCCGGCGTGTTCATTCATGCGCAGACCATCAACGATTTGCTGCGCGGCGACATCGCGCGCTTCTGGCCACTCTGGTCGGTGATCGTCAGCCTCGGCCTGCTGTCCGCCGCCGGCGGCGGCCTCGCCATGGCGTTGCGCGCACCGAGCGCCAGCGTGGCGCTGGCGGCGACTTTCCTGGTCTGGACCGGCATCGGCGTGTCGTCGGCCGCCTACGATTGGATGGCGCCGCTGATGGGCGGCATCGGCTCGGGCATCGTCGCCTTCCTGGTCGGGCTGGGCTTGCGCAACCTGGTCATCGACCGCGAACGCCGGCGCTCGGTGCTCGCTCTGTCGCGCTATCTCGATGCGCGCGTCGCGCGCGACCTGCTGGACAGCGACCGGCCGCCGAAGTTGGGTGGCGAAATCCGGGAGATCACCATCTGGTTCTCCGACATCGCCGGCTTCAGCACGGTGGCGGAACGCCTGGATCCGGAATCCCTGGTCAAGCGCCTCAATCATCACTTCACCCTCATCGGCGCGGTGATCGTGGAGGAGGGCGGCATCGTTGAGAAATATGTCGGTGACGGGGTGGTGGCGATCTTCGGCGCGCCGGTGCCGCAATCCGACCACGCCGCCCGCGCGGTGCGCGCCGCTTTGCGGGTGCAGGAGATGCTCGCGGCCGAGGCCGGCGATCCCGAGAGCTTCAAGATCCGCATCGGCATCAACACCGGCACGTGCGTGGTCGGCAATGTCGGATCGGAAGGCCGCTTCGATTATACCGCCATCGGTGACGCGGTGAACGTCGCCGCGCGGCTGGAGGCGGCGAACAAGGAGCATGGCACCGCCATTCTCGCCAGCAACGCGACGGTCCGCGCCGCCGGGGCCGGCTTCCGCTTCCGCGAGATCGGCGCCATCCACGTGAAAGGCCGGGTGGAGCCGGTGGCGGTCAGCGAGGTCTTGGGGCTGGAGCCACAGCCGCGGTCCATGTGACCCGCTTCACATGGCGCGTTTTGCCGTCTTGCTTTCCTGCGTCCAACCGCTGACATAGGCCGTAGTGGGGACAATGGAACGGAGTCTTTGCATGTTTGCCCAATGGAAGCACCGGTGGGTTCTGGCGCTGGCAGCATTGGCGGCCATCGGCCTGGCCCAGGGGCCGGCGCTGGCGCAGAACAGCGCCTACGGCTTGCAGCCGGACGGCAAGATGGTCGTGTCGCCCCAGGTGGCCAAGGTGATCGGCGACTATTTGAACATCGTCAATCACCGCTTCGGCGCGCTGGCCGTGTCGCGCGACGGCCAGGCGGCGGGCTTCTACATCTGCCAGTCGCGGCTGTGGAAGAACTGCGACGATTACAGCCTGGAAGACAGCTTCCAATCCATCCCGTCGGGCAAGATCGCCTCGCCTCTGGCTTTGTCGGAATGCCGCCGCCGGGGTAGCGGCGACTGCATCCTGCTTTTCGTGAATGATCGCTGGCAGCGGCCCTTCGTCATCGGCCAGTGACCCTTGGCGGTGATCGGACAAGCCTCTCATTTCAATCTAGAAATCCGATATAGCGCCTTGATTTTGCGATAATAATTCGAGTTGTTGCGCCGCGCCCCCGCATGATAGCTTGGCCGCCATGCGAATGGCCGTCTGGACAAGCGCCTGAAAAAGGTGCTTTCCCAAGGCCATGACTTCAACTGAGGGTGCGACGATGAGTGCGAAGTGGGCGCCGGATTCCTGGCGGACAAAGCCGGTTTCTCAGGTTCCGGACTATCCCGATGCGGCCAAGCTGCAATCGGTCGAAGAGCGGCTGCGGACCTATCCGCCGCTGGTCTTCGCCGGCGAGGCGCGCCGCCTGATGGAAAGCCTCGGCAACGTGGCGGAGGGCAAGGCCTTCCTGCTGCAGGGTGGCGATTGCGCCGAGAGCTTCGCCGAATTCTCCGCCAACAACATCCGCGACACCTTCCGGGTGCTGCTTCAGATGGCGGTCGTGCTGACCTTCGGCGCGGCCTTGCCGGTGGTGAAGGTCGGCCGCATGGCCGGCCAGTTCGCCAAGCCGCGCTCGGCCCCGACCGAGACGATCGGCGGCGTGGAGCTGCCCTCTTATCGCGGCGACATTGTCAACGGCATGGCCTTCAATGCCGAGGCGCGCGTGCCCGATCCGGAACGCCTGGTGCAGAGCTACAACCAGTCGGCCGCGACCCTGAACCTGCTGCGCGCCTTCGCGCAGGGCGGTTTTGCCGACTTGCACAAGGTGCATCGCTGGAACCTGGAGTTCGTGGCCGACAGCCCGCTCGGCGCGCGCTACCAGGAACTGGCCGAGCGCCTGAGCGAGACCCTTGAATTCATGGCCGCCTGCGGCCTGACCTCCGAGACCGTGCCGCAGATCCGCGAGACCGAGTTCTATACCAGCCACGAGGCGCTGCTGCTCCATTACGAGCAGGCGCTGACCCGCGTCGACAGCCTGACCGGCAAATGGTACGGCTGCTCCGCGCACATGCTGTGGATCGGCGACCGCACCCGCAACGTCGACGGCGCCCATGTCGAATACATGAAGGGCATCCAGAACCCGATCGGCCTGAAATGCGGCCCGACTTTGGAGCCGGACGATCTGCTGCGCCTGATCGACGTGCTGAACCCGCAGAACATCCCGGGCCGCCTGACCCTCATCGCCCGCATGGGCCACGACAAGGTCGAGGCCAAGCTGCCGGGCCTGATCCGCGCAGTGAAGCGCCACGGCGCCAAGGTGGTGTGGTCGTCCGATCCGATGCACGGCAACACCATCAAGTCGTCGAGCGGCTACAAGACGCGGCCCTTCGACCGCATCCTCAGCGAGGTGAAGAGCTTCTTCGCCGTGCACCGCGCCGAAGGCACCCATGCCGGCGGCGTGCATTTCGAGATGACCGGCCAGGACGTCACCGAATGCATCGGCGGCGCCAAGGCAGTCACCGAGGACAGCCTCGCCGACCGCTATCACACCCATTGCGACCCGCGGCTCAATGCCAGCCAGTCGCTGGAGCTCGCCTTCCTGATCGCCGAGCAATTGAAGGCCGAGCGCAACGGACAAGGCGCCCGCATTGCCGAAGCATCCTGATCACCTGCGGCCGGTGGAGACACCGGCCGACACTGCTCCGGTATCGGTCGGTCCGGCCGCCGGGCCTGATTCCGAGACGGTCCAGCAATGGACCGACCTCTATTTCCTGAAGACCAAGGCGGTGGTCGAGAAGTTCGGCGATTCCCGCGTCACCTACGCGACCTTCATGCGTCGCCCGGTGATCTCCGCGCCCAAGCTCGCCATCGATTGGCTGACGGGCATCGGCAAACAGCGCGGCGTCGAGTTCAAGGTCGATCTGCGCTATGCCGAGGGCCGCTGGGTCGGCGCCGGCGAGCCGCTGATGTATATCTCCGGCTCGCTCGCGCATCTGTCGGACCTTGAGACGATCCTGTTGCAGAAGCTGGGCCCGGCCTGCGTCGCCGCCTTCAACGCCTTCACCATGTGCTCCGACCTGCCGAAGGTCGCGTTCCTCGCCATGGATGCGCGTCATTGCGCCGGGCTGGAGATGGCGGAGATCATGGCCTATGCCGCCAGCGTCGGTTCCGACCGGGCGCGGCGCAAGGTCGGCGCCGTCGGCTTCATCGGCAACGCGACGCACGCGACCGCGCATTATTTCGGCCAGGACCAGGGCATGGGCACGATGCCGCATGCGCTGATCGGCTATGCCGGCTCGACCCTGCGCGCGGCCGAGATGTTCCACGAGACTTTCCCGGACCAGCCGATGACCGTGCTGGTCGATTATTTCGGCCGCGAGGTGACGGACTCGCTGACCGTCGCGCGCCGCTTCGCGCACCTCGCCTCGCAGGGCAAGCTTTCCGTGCGCATCGACACGCCGGGCAGCCGCTTCATCGAAGGCCTCGATCCGTCGATGTCCTATGCGGTGCTGGACCGCAACGTGCCCGACGCGATCCGCGGCTATCGCAACGAGACGGAGCTACGGCACCTGGTCGGCGCCGGCGTTTCCGCCGCCGCCATCTGGCACCTGCGCGAGGCGCTCAATCGCGAAGGCTTCCAGAAGGTGAAGATTGTCGCCTCGTCCGGCTTCGATCCCGCCAAGTGCAAGGTGATGGCCGAAGCCAACGCGCCGATCGACATCGTCGGCACCGGCTCGTTCTTGCCGCAGCGCTGGACCGAGACCTACGCCACCGCCGACATCATCGAGTACGACGGCGTGAAGCGCGTGAAGATCGGCCGCGAGTTCCTGTTCCGCAAGTAACGCGCCGCAGCGCTAACGAATCATACCTGTCTGTCTCGCGCGCTGCGGTCGTGTTGCTGCGGCCGGCGCGGCGAAATGCACATCCATTCGTAGCAAGGCATGTCGCGCTGCTGAAGGAGCGCGGCATTTTTGCCGCGTTCGCCGCATCACGCGCATTAACATTAATCGCGAGAAACCATTTGTGAACTTTATGCGCGCGAGATTTCGTCTCGCGCAGGGGCTGTCATTCGCGTGTTAAAAAGTCGGGGAGGTTGCATTGGCAATCGGATCTGGACTGGGCTATCGCGCCGTGCCGCGGGGCATGCGCATCCTTGCCGCATCGCAGCGGCACCGTGAGCGCGCGGCCCGGGCGCTGCCGCTCGGTGTGTCCGATACCTATCGCTATTGGGGCGACGATCAGACGATCTATGTAAAGCGGGCCAAGGGCGCGTGGCTCTGGGACATCGACGGCAATCGCTACATCGATTTCCGCCTCGGCAGGGGTCCGATCATCCTGGGTCATGCCGACGAGCGCGTCGACCGCGCCGCCAAGCGCGGCATGGAGGTCGGCGGCAGCACCGCGCTCGCCTGCGAACTGGAGGCCGCGGTCGCCGAGATGATGATCGAGATGGTGCCGGGCGTGGAGCTGGTGCGCTTTGCCGGCTCCGGATCGGAGGCGGTGGCGACCGCGCTGCGTGTCGCCCGCGCGCAATCGGGACGCGACGGCTTTGTCATGGTGGAGGGCGCCTTCCACGGCACGTTCGACGCGGTCCTATGGCGCGCGCAGATGGAGAATTGGAATCCCGCCGGCGACCAGCCGCCGCTGCTGACGCCCTTCGGCCGTGGCATCCCGACGGCGCATCGCGACCTGATCGGCGTAGTGCCATACAACGATGCGGAAGCGCTGGCGCAATTGCTGCGCCGGGAGGCGAGCCGCATCGGCGCCGTGCTGCTGGAGCCGATCCTCGGCAGTTGCTGCGCCATCGCCGCGCAGGTCGATTACCTGAAGGAGGTGCGGCGCCTGTGCGACGAATACGGCATCGTGCTGATCTTCGACGAGGCGAAGACCGGTTTCCGCACCGGCAAAGGCGGGGGCCAGGAATATTATGGCGTCACGCCCGACCTCTGCACCTTTGCCAAGGCGATGGGCAACGGCTATCCGATCGCCGCCCTCGGCGGCAAGGCCTCCGTCATGAGCCTGATCTCCGGCTTCGGCGGCGTGCTGCATGGCGGCACCTTCACCGGCCATCCGGTCGCGCTGGCCGCGGCGCAGGAGACCTTGCGCATCCTGCGCGATACCGACGTGCTGCGGCAGATCGCCGATTGGGGCAACGAGCTGCAGGAGCAATTGTCCCGGGTCTTCGCCGATCACGACATCCCGCACGTCTTCACTGGCCACCCGTCGATGTTCGGCATCATGTTCCGCGAGGAACCCCCGTCGAGCTACCGCGACTGGGCGACGTCGGACTACGAGCTCTATGACCGCCTGGCGCGGGCGTTGCCGGACTATGGCATCCTGCCGGAGCCGGATTCGCGCGAGCCCTGGTTCATCTGCGAAGCCCATCTGTCGCTCGACCCGGGCGACATCGCCGGCACGGTCTCCGACGTGCTGACCGAGATGAGGCGCTGATCGCCCTAGCGCAGCGCGCCGCCGCCATAGCGCCCGACCAGCAGGGCGGCGATGAGCAGCGTCCCGGCCGCCGCGACCGAGGGCAACAGGAAGCTGCCGGTCAGGTCATGCACCCAGCCGGCGAAGATCGGCCCGATGATCTGACCCAGGCCGAAAGCCGCCGTCATCAGCGCGATCATGCGGGCGACGTTGCCGGTCACCAGCTTGCGGACAAGGACGAAGCCCAGGATGGTGATGCCGACCAGGGTGCCGCCCAGCAGGATCGCCGCCAGCACCGCGCCGGCCGGGGCGATCCATAAGACGCTCGCCAGCACGCCCGCGGCCTCGACGAGGCAGGCGAGGGCATAGGCGTAGCCTGTTCCGATCCGCCGCCCCACGGCGGACCACACCGCGACCGAGGGCACGGCGGCGAGGCCGACGATGAGCCAGATCATCGGTTCGATCGGCGCGATCGCGGCGTTGGTGCGCACGAGTTG
>DASZQC010000478.1:0-1782 GCA_035549815.1 Dongiaceae bacterium | reverse complement strand
CGGCGGCGGTGGCCTTCCTGGAGCCGCTGCTGATCATGGCGCTGGCGCATGTGTTCCTGAAGGAGCATGTGGGGCCGCGCCGTTGGATCGCGGTCGCCGTGGGACTCGCCGGCGTGCTCGTGGTGATACGGCCGGGCTTCGGCATGATCCATTGGGGCATCCTGCTGGCGGCGCTGACCGCGATCTGTGCCTCGGCCTATGTGATCCTGACCCGCGTGTGTGCGCGCTACGATTCCGCGGCGACTTCGCTCGCCTATTCCAGCCTCGCCGGGGTCGTCGGGCTCAGCATCGTCATGCCTTTCGTCTGGCAGCCGGTGGATCACCTGCACTGGCTGATGTTCCTCGGCCTCGGGGTGGCCGGCGGCTATGGGCATTTCCTGGTGATCCAGGCTCTCGGTCTGGCGCCGGGCGGCACGCTGGCGCCCTTCATCTATGTGCAGATATTGTGGGTGGTCGCCGTCGGCTGGCTCTGGTTCGGCGACTGGCCAATCTGGAGCACCTGGGCCGGCATTGCGCTCATCTGCGGCTCCGGGCTCTATTCGCTGCATCGCGAGCGGGTGCGGGCGCGCGAACAGGCGCAAAGTTCTCCGCGCCTGCCGGCAAATTAATGGAGCTTGCTTTGCGCGCGCTTCGGCTATTGTCAGTTTACGCCCCTGCCATTGCGGCAATCCGATAGGCCTGACGCTTGCGTATAGACGCTCCCTTCCGCGGCATCCTGTTCCTGCTCGCTTCGGGCCTGGTCTTCACGTTCCTGGACGCGCTGGCCAAGCATACGGCGCTGCTGCTGCCGGTGCTGCAGGTGGCCTGGGGCCGCTACGTGTTCCACTTCATCTTCCTGCCGCTCTATGGCGACCGGCCCTTCGCCCGGGCGAGCTGGTCGCCGGACGGATGGCAGCGTCTGTTCGTGACCAGGCATCCGTGGCTGCAGATTCTGCGGTCTCTCCTGCTGCTGGGCGCCACCCTGTTCTTCTTCGGCGCCGTGCATTACGTGCCGCTCGCCGATGCCGGCGCCGTCGCCTTCCTGGAGCCGCTGCTGATCACCGCGCTGGCGCATTTCTTCTTGGGCGAGAAGGTCGGCCTGCGGCGCTGGGCGGCGGTCGCCGTCGGTTTCATCGGTGTGCTGGTGGTGGTGCGGCCCGGCTTCGGCATGGCGCATTGGGGCGTGCTGCTGGCGCTGGGATCGGCAAGTTGCGGCTCGGTCTATTCCACCTTGACCCGTGTGGTGTCGCGCGACGATTCGGCGGCGACGTCGCTGGCTTTTTCCGGCATCGCCGGCGTGCTGGGCCTGAGCCTTGCCATGCCCTTCGTCTGGCAGCCGGCCGATGCGACAATATGGCTGCTGTTCGTCGGCCTCGGCATCACCGGCGGGCTCGGCCACTTCCTCATGATCAAGGCCTTCGCCCTGGCGCCCGGCGGCACCTTGGCGCCCTTCATCTATGTGCAGATCCTGTGGATGGTGATCGTCGGCGGGGTGTGGTTCGGCGACTGGCCGGTGGCCAGCACCTGGATCGGCATCGCCCTCATCGTCGGCTCCGGCCTTTATGCGCTGCACCGCGAGCGGGTGCGAGCGCGCGAACGGGCGCGAATTTCCGCGCAATCCTAAGGCCTTATCGGTGCGGCGCCGGCGCTCTGGCGCGTGTCCTGATCAAAGGTCTATAAGCAAGACCGACGCGAGCGCCCAGCCCCCTGCCGGCGCAACGCGATTTCTAGGGAGGACATCATGAATCTCGAACAAGCGCGCGGCTTGGATGCGAAAGCATTGCACAAGGCCGCCGGCAAGCT
>DASZQC010000477.1:0-5988 GCA_035549815.1 Dongiaceae bacterium | reverse complement strand
CGACGGGCTTTGCGGATAGGGCCGCGCCTTCTCCTCGCGCGTATGGGGCGCATGGTCGGTGCCAAGAACATCCACGATGCCGGCGCGCACCGCCCGCCACAGCCCGTCGCGATGGTGCGCATCGCGGATCGGCGGGTTCATCTGCGCATAGGTGCCGAGGCGCTCGTAGCAATCCGGCGCCGCCAGGGTCAGGTGATTGACCAGCACCTCGACGGTGGCGAGGTCCTTGTGCTGCGCCAGGATGTCCATTTCGTCGGCGGTGGAGACATGCAGCACATGCACCCGCCGCGCCGCCCGCCGCGCCAGGCGCAACAGGCGCCTGGTCGCGCGGATCGCCGTCTCCTCGTCGCGCCAGACCGGATGCATGGACGGGTCGGCGCCGTTCTTCACCAGCGCCAGGCGCTCGCGCAGGCGCGGCTCATCCTCCGAATGGATGGCGACGCGGCGGCGGCCGTGGCGCAGCACGGCCTCCAGGTGATCGTCGTCCGCCACCAGCAGCGAACCGGTGGAGGAACCCATGAACACCTTCACGCCGGCGCAGCCCGGCAGCATCTCCAGCGCCGGCAGCTCGTCGGCGTTCTCGTCCGTCGCCCCGATGAAAAAGGCGTGGTCGACCCAGGCGCGGCCCTTGGCCCGGGCCAGCTTGTCGTTCAGCGCCGCCTCGGTCAGCGTGTTGGGGTTGGTGTTCGGCATCTCGAAGAAGGCCGTGACGCCACCCATCGCCGCGCCGGCCGAACCGCTCGCCAGATCTTCCTTGTGCTCCAGTCCGGGCTCGCGGAAATGCACCTGGGTATCGATCACGCCGGGCAGAATGGTGAGGCCGGCGCAATCCAGGCGCTCCGCGGCGGCGGCCGATCCCAGGTTGCCGATGGCGGCGATCCGCCCGCCGGCGACTCCGATATCGCAGCTTTCCAGCCCGTTGGGGGTGGCGACCGTGCCGCCCGCCAGGATCAGATCGTAGCCGCCCGCCATTGCCTGCCTGTTCACCGGCCGAAACGCCGGAAAATAGAGATTTCACACTTGTTTAGAGGCTAGGGATGGGCGGCGCAAGATGGCCCCGGACAACCACGGCCGCCGCTTCAATTCCGTGACGCCGGACCCCACTTTGCGGTAAGATATGCGTCCCTTAGGGAGGCGGCGGCGTGACGGTGATTGTCGGGACAAGCGAGATGCGGGCAAAGCTCGAAGAGCTGCGCTCGGAACATCGCGACCTGGACGAGGTGATTCAGCGGATGGCGGAGACTGCGCCATTCAATCAGCTCCAGATCCAGCGCCTGAAGAAGCGGAAGCTGTTGCTGAAAGACCAGATCATCAAACTGGAAAGCAAGCTGCTGCCCGACATCATCGCCTGAAGCGGCGCTCAGCTCGCCAGGAAGCCCGGGTCCCGCACGTCGTTGAAATCCTCGATCGCCAGGCACTGGGTCACGTGCATGCCGTCATCCGACAATGGCAGGATGGCGGTCTCCATCCCCCAGACAACGCCGTCCGGCCGCCGCCAGGTGCCGGAACGGAAAGTCGGCCGCTTCTCCTCCACCGCCCCGCGATAGAGCGCCAGCAGCTCGCCCGGCTTATCGAAGCGCAGTTCGTCCAGATAGAAGCCGGTGAAGTCGTGGCCCATATCCTCGACCAGGCGGGTGCCGACCACGCGGTAGCGCACGCGGAACGGTTGGGGCTCGATATCGACCAGGGCGATCGCCGGCAGCAGGTGCCGGATGTCGGCGGGGTCGATATCCGCGCGGCTGGGCATGGGCCGGCCGGCACAGCGGCTGAGCCAATATTCATGCAGTTCGGTGATCGACGGCAGACGCCGCGGCGAGGTCAAATACATTACGGATTGCGCTTTTGGCCGTCGCGACGGCGACCGGCCTAAACTGCCACTTTCAATAGAATTCCGATAGACAATATTTGTCGCACTACCCGCGAGGATTGTCGATCAGTTAGCGGAATTCAGTTGCCGGAATCCCGGCGCTGCTTATTGAGCTCGGCGTAATAGCGCCGTTTTTCGTCGTACATATCGGCGTCGGCCTGGCTCAGCGCCTCGTCGGCGTTTTGCCGGCCGGAAAACTGGTGGATGCCGACCGAGCAGGACAGGGTCAGGCTTTCGTCCTGCCAGATCAGGGGCTGCGTCGCGATCACCTCCAGCAGGGAGTTGGCCTTGTCGCGGGCCTGGACCTCGTCCGCCTGGGCCAGGATGACGCCGAACTCGTCGCCGCCCAGACGGCCGACCACGTCGGAATCGCGCACATTGGTGACCAGCAACTGCGCGAAATGGCGCAGGGCATGATCGCCGGCGGGATGGCCGAAGCGGTCGTTGATCTCCTTCATGCCGTTGAGGTCGAAATACAGGATGCTGCCGTTGGTGCCGTAGCGCTCGCAGTAGGAGATCAGCCGCGTCAGCTCGCGCACGAAGGCGCGGCGGTTGGCGATCGGCAGCATCGAATCCTCGTCCGCCATCTTCTCCAGGTGCGAGATGCGGCGGCGCGTCAGATCGAGCTCCTGGCGCAGCCGGCCGACCTCTTCCAGCAGCGCCTGCAGCGCCGCGCGGACATTGGGCGACAGCTCGGTTTCGCTGAGGCCGAAGACCGATGCGTGGTCGGAAGGTGCCGCGGCGGTGGTCGCGCTCGCAGGGCTGGTGGCGCTCGTCGCCTCGGCGCCACGCGCCCGCGCGACCGGCTTGGCGCTGGCGGTGCGCGCGGTGGATCCGGGCGGAAGATTGTCACGGATTCTCATCAGCGCCGCGTCCTGGAATCCATCATGTGAGTGACCGACTGACCGCCCTGCAAGTAAAGGCCAAGATGGACCCCGATGCTAGGCCGCCCTGGTTAAGGGCGAATTAACCCAACCGAGATTTGGGGTCATCTGTTCGCGCAATGTTCATTGCGCTCGGATCACCGACTCATATAATGCCGCCTCTTTTCGGGTCGGGGATGAATTTTCATGGCCAAGCGCAAACGGACGCCTTTGGTCGGCGTCATCATGGGCAGCCAATCGGACTGGCAGACCATGCGCCATGCTGTTGAAGTTCTTGAAGCTTTGGGCGTTCCTCACGAGGTGCGGATCGTGTCCGCCCATCGCACGCCCAAGCGCCTGATGGCCTATGCCGAGGGCGCCCGCGACCGCGGCCTGAAGGTGATCGTGGCCGGCGCCGGGGGTGCGGCGCACCTGCCAGGCATGGTCGCGGCGGTCACCCCCCTGCCCGTCCTCGGCGTGCCGGTCGAATCGGCGGCATTGAAGGGGCAGGATTCCCTCCTCTCCATCGTCCAGATGCCGGCGGGCATCCCGGTCGGAACCCTGGCGATCGGCAAGGCCGGAGCAACCAATGCCGGATTGCTGGCGGCGGCGATCCTGGCGCTGAACGATGCGGACCTGAGCCGCCGGCTGGACGACCATCGACGCAAGCAGACTGAGGCGGTGGCGGAAACGCCGACCCGCGACTAGCAAGTTCAAGTTTAAGGAACACACGCGACATGAGCGCGGATCAGGGGCAAGTCATTCCGCCGGGCGGCACCATCGGCATCCTGGGCGGCGGGCAATTGGGCCGCATGGCGGCGATGGCTGCCGCGCGGCTCGGCTATCGCTGCCATATCTATTGCCCGGACAAGGGCGCGCCGGCCTCGGACGTATCGGCGGCAACCACGGTCGCGGCCTATGACGACATCGCCGCCCTCCAGGCCTTCGCCCGCTCGGTCGACGTGGTCACCTTCGAGTTCGAGAACGTGCCCTCCGCCGCGACCGAAGCCCTGGCGGCCTTGAAGCCGACTCGCCCGGCGCCGCAGGTGCTGCACCTGACCCAGCAGCGGCTGCGGGAAAAGAACTTCCTCACCTCCATCAACGTGCCGACCACGCGCTACCTCGAAGTGGCGCACAAGGAAGCGCTGCCGCAGGCGGTGCAGGCGCTGGGCCGCCCTTGCGTGCTGAAATCCGCCAGCTTCGGCTATGACGGCAAGGGCCAGGTCCGCATCAATCCGGAAACCGACCTCGGCAACGTCTGGGAGACGATGGGCGGTGAGCTGGCCATCCTGGAAGCGTTCGTCGATTTCCAGCGCGAGATCTCGGTGGTGATCGCACGCGGAGTGGACGGTTCCATGGAACTGTTCGTGCCGGTGGAGAACCAGCACCGCAACCACATCCTCGACACCACCATTGCACCCGCGCGCATCAGCAAGGCGGTCTCCGAGAAGGCCGAAGCCATCGCCCGCCACATCGCGCAGGAGATCAAGCTGGTCGGCCTGCTGGGCGTGGAGATGTTCGTCACCAAGTCCGGCGACGTGCTGGTGAACGAGCTGGCGCCGCGGCCGCACAATTCCGGCCACTGGACCATCGACGCCTGCGTCACCAGCCAGTTCGAGCAATTCATCCGCGCGGTCTGCGGCCTGCCCTTGGGCTCGCCCGAGCGCCATTCCGACGCGGTGATGAAGAACCTGCTGGGCGACGAGGTCGCCAACTGGAAGCATATCCTCGGCGAGCCCGGCGCCAAGCTGCACCTCTACGGCAAGGCCGAAGCGCGCGCGGGGCGCAAGATGGGTCACGTGACGCGGCTGACGAAGCGGACGAGCTGAGCTCGACTTTCACAGCAGCTTTCACTCGTTCACTCAATCGTCATGGCAAGGCTTGGCCTTGCCATCCACGAGTTTCAATGGGCGAGACTCAATTTGTTGCACACAAACTCGTGGATCCCAAGGCCAGGCCTTGGGATGACGGAGTAGTTGACAGGTAAGCGCAACGCTACCCTACGCGGCGCTTTCTTCGTTCAAGCTCAGCAAGCTCGCATTGCCGCCGGCCGCCGTCGTATCGATGGTCAGCGTGCGTTCGGTCGCGAAGCGGTGCAAATAGCGCGGGCCGCCGGCCTTGGGGCCGGTGCCGGAGAGCCCTTCGCCGCCGAAGGGCTGCACGCCGACCACGGCGCCGATCATGTTGCGGTTGACGTAGGCGTTGCCAACCTTCAGCCGCTCGGTGATGTAGGCGACCTTGCCGTCGATGCGGCTGTGCACGCCGAGCGTCAGTCCGTAGCCGGTGGCGTTCACCGCCGCGAGCACATCGTCCAGGCGATCCGCCGCATAGTGGATCACGTGCAGGATCGGGCCGAACACTTCGCGATCCAGTCGCGACAAGGCGTCGATGCGATAGGCGGCGGGGGCGAAGAAATGGCCATTGGCGCAATCTGGGCCGAGCGGCACTTCATACAGCAGCTTGCCCTCGCGCTTCATGCGCTCGGTGTGCTTGGCGAGATTGGCCTTCGCCTCCGCATCGATCACCGGGCCGACATCGGTCGCCAGCAAGCCCGGATCGCCAACTTTTAGCTCGGCCATGGCGCCGGCCAGCATCTCGGTCAGCTTCTCCGAAATATCCTCCTGCACAAACAGCACACGCAGCGCGCTGCAACGCTGCCCTGCGCTCTGGAAGGAGGAGATCAACACGTCGCGCACCACCTGCTCCGGCAAGGCGGAGGAATCGACGATCATCGCGTTCTGCCCGCCGGTCTCGGCGATCAGCGGAACAATCGGTCCGTTCTTCGCCGCCAGCGCGCGGTTGATGCCGCGCGCCGTGTCGGTCGAGCCGGTGAAGGCGATGCCGGCGATGCGCGGGTCGTTGACCAGCGGCACGCCGACCGTCGGGCCGTCGCCCGGCAGCAGATGCAGCACGTCGCTGGGAATGCCGGCCTTGTGCAGAAGGCGCACCGCGAGCGCCGCGATCATCGGCGTCTGCTCCGCGGGCTTGGCGATCACGCAATTGCCGGCGGCGAGCGCCGCGCTGACCTGGCCCAGGAAGATCGCCAGCGGAAAGTTCCAGGGCGAGATGCAGGCGAAGACGCCGCGACCATGGAGATAGAGCTGATTGCGCTCGCCGGTCGGTCCGGGCATCGCCAGCGGATGGGCGAAGTCGATGCGGGCGCGAGCCGCATAATAGCGCAGGAAATCCACGGCCTCGCGCAATTCGGCGACGGCATCGGGAATGGTCTTGCCCGCCTCGCGCACGCAGAGCGCCAGC
>DASZQC010000476.1:0-12880 GCA_035549815.1 Dongiaceae bacterium | reverse complement strand
TCCGTCGTGAACTTTGATAGCTCGCTGAGGCGGCGATTGTACTCAATCACCGGGCCGAAATACTGGTAGTCGGTCTTCTCGTCGGTGTCTTGGTAATTGACCTGACGATATGTGCCGGCCAGGGTGATCTGGTCGAGCGGCGTCAAATCATAGGTCCAGGACGGCGTCGCGCGCCACGAGATGAACCGGATCGCGTCGTCCAGGAAGCGATTGGTGATGTCGTCTTCCGATTCCAGCGTGGTGTCGCGGGTGAAATTGGCGTCGAGCCCCAGCCGGCTGCGCTCGCTCAGCGCCTTCTCGATGTCCAGGTCGATGATCTGGTCCTGCGAATCGAAGCTGGAATGATCGAAATATTCCTCGAACTCGAACCGCCCGTTGAGCGCGATATGCGAGGTGGGCGAGGTCCGCTCCAGCAGCAGCTCCGGCGTGGTGATCGAGCCGAAGGTGTCGACCTCGTTCCGCCGGTTCAGCAGCAAATTGTCGCTATAGAGCATCCGCTGCGACAGGTTGGTCGACAGCTTCCATTCCTGCGCCGACGCCGCATCGCCCGCGGCGCACAGGATAAGGCCGGCAACCGGCCACAGAATGGCCCGACCGTTGATTGTCCCCCGACTTGCCGACCGTCCCCCCAAACGCATAACGCTCAGAAGAGACTCGCTTGCGGAACGACGACCACGTCGCCTCCTCTCAGCAAGATGTTCTTCTCCAGTTGCTCGCCATCCTCGATCTCCGAGTAATCGAACAGGATGGCCACCTGCTTCCCGGCATCATCCCGGCGCAGGATCTTGATCTTGCTCTTACTTGCGAACGGCGTCAAACCGCCGGCCAAGCTGAGGGCCTGCATGACGTCGAGCTGGGTGTCGAAGACGAAGGTGCCGGGCGTCTTGACCTGCCCCACCACCGACACCGAATTGCCCGATGCCTTCAGCATGGAGACGGTCACTTCGTTGTCGGTCAGGTTGGGGAAATACTCGCTCTGGCGCAGGCTGTCGGCGATCTTAGTCTGCAGCTCCTTCAGGGTCATGCCGCGCGCATCGATATTGCCGACGAGGGGGAAGGAGATCCCGCCATCCGGCTGCACGGCGACGTCCTGATTGAGGTTCTGCTCGCCATAAACCGAGATATGCAGCAGGTCGCCGCCATTGATTCGATAGCCGGCATCCTGCGCGTTCGCGGCGGGCGTGCCGATCATCGCGGCAGCGGCCAGCGCGAGAAGAAACGTGAAAACCAGGCGGTGCATCTGAAGTCCCCCTAGACCGTGGGTTGGATCTGTGTGGTTGGAGTTGGTTGCGGATCCTGGACCGTCAGGAAGCCGGACGATCCGGGTTTGGTTCCCTCTGTACGCATTTTTCATTACGCCGTTTGTCCGGCGGCAAGGGACGTCACACTGCCTCCGACAGCAGGTTGCGACGATGCCAGCGCACGGCGGAGGCGACGATGGTGTCGATATCGCTACGGGTGGCGACCCAGCGAAGGTCGCTTTCGGCGTGGCCCGGCGCGGCGAACAGCCGGGGCGGATCGCCCGGCCGGCGCGGCGCTTCGATGGTCGGGACCTTAGCGCCGACGATGCGCTCCACCGCCTGCAGCACCTGGCGCACCGAGACCGGCTGGCCGGTGCCGAGATTGAAGGTGCTGCTGCCGCTGTTCGTCTCCAGGAACTCGAGCGCCTGCAAATGCGCCTCGGCCAGATCCTCGACATGGACGTAGTCGCGCTCGCAGGTGCCGTCCGCGGTCGGATAATCGCTGCCGAAGACGCTGATCGGCCGGTCGCGCCGCAGCGCCGCCTGGATGGCAAGCGGGATCAGGTGCGATTCCGGCTCATGCGCCTCGCCGATCTCGCCATCGAGGTCGGCGCCGGCGGCGTTGAAGTAGCGCAGCAGCGCGACGCGGATCGCGCCGGCGCCGGCCATGTCGGTCAGGAAATTCTCCACCGCAAGCTTGGTGCGGCCATAGACATTGATCGGCCGCGTCGGCTGGCTTTCCGCGATCGGCAGGATATCGGGCACGCCGTAGGTCGCGCAGGTGCTGGAGAAGACGATCCGTTCCACCCCGCAGCGGCGCATGGCGGCGACCAGCGACAGTGCGCCGCGCACATTGGCATCATAATACTCGAAGGGCTTGCCCGCCGATTCGCCGACCAGGGACAAGGCCGCGAAATGTAACACCGCCGTCACCTTGTGACGCAGCATGACATCGGCCACCAGACCTTCGTCGCGCACATCGCCGATCTCCAGCGGCCCCCATTTGACCGCCCAGCGATGGCCCGTGTGCAGATTGTCGAGCGTGACGGGCGTCAGGCCCGCGCGATGCAGCGCCTTGCAGACATGGCTGCCGACATAGCCGGCGCCGCCGGTGACCAGAACGGTAGGTTGCGTTGCCATTGGATAGAGTCCTCTCGTGCTGCCCAATCAGACCCCTGACAATGAAGAGCGGCGCTTCCTTCCGTCATGCCCGCGCACCAGTGACATCAAGGCCGGCATCATGGCCGTGGATTCGGCGTTTCTCGATTCAGCGCCGACGCGGCGTTCGGGAACCAGCACGCTGCATTATTCGCAGCATTGTTCGCAATCTCCTCGTCACGACCCCGCGCCACCATCATCTACAGTCGCGGCGAGATCCGGTTCCATGTGGCGATCATGCATGCCACGACGAACACAAACACGTCAACGTCGGAGCCGTCGCGACGCGCGCGACGTTGCTGCTTGCGCGTCGAGCTGCATCATCGCGCGAGATAGTCGGTGTTCGTCCGTGCCTGCTGAATGTGCAACAACAGTGACAACTGCACGCAGAATGATCAGTGCAATTCGCGCAGAGTTCCGCGCGTTATACAGCGCGGTGAATGCACACGGCTTTGCTGCCGCTGCATCACAGCTTTGTCGGCGGCGAATTTTTTGGAGTCGGATAGAAGAATCGCGCACATGAATTTTTTCTGCCGCACATAAAGAAAGGAACTCCAGCGGCAGATTCGTATTGGTGACGGAGCCGCGGATAGGCCGTCGCAATTGAGCCGCTCGGATGTCCAAGCTGTGACCTGAGAGCAACAAATAAGAAACCGACTGTCTGGTGGGAAACGGCGTGAAACGTTCGGGGGAGTTATTGCAGGTGTCGCGATGCTCCAAATGCGCGCGGAGGCCAGGGCGCGTCGAAGTATGACGGTTTCGTCGGAACTGACGACCCTCCGAGCACAGGCTTTACTCCGCAAACACTTCGTTCCGCGCGATCCGCGGCTCGGCGGATTTCTTCTGGCATGCTGTGACTTCGCCGTGTTCGCGCTGGTGCTTGCCGGCGTGGTCGCGGCCCTGGCAGTGCCGGAAAACCCCTATTTTGCTGCTTCCTGGCCGCACTACGCCGTCAGCAGCGTGCTGATCTTCATGGTGCTGCACACGCTGGCAAAGTCGTACGATCTCGATCGCGGCGGCCGCGCGTTGCATGCATCGATCTTCGAATTCGTCGTAAAGCCCGCCTTGGTGACGTTCGGAGCGACCACCTTCGGCTATCTGGTCGAGCGCACCATCGCGCACAGCCAGGGCGCCGTATTCGGCGCGGGACCTCTCGCGCCCGAACATTGGATCATCCTCCTGGCAACGGTGGCGGTGGCCAGTGAACGACTGGTCGGTCTCTGGCTGCTGCGCCGCTGGCAGGCCGCCGGCCATCTGTCGACCAACGTGGTGATCTTCGGCGCCGATACGATCGGGCAACGTCTGGTCAAGCTGGTGTGCGAGGAATATTCGGACTCGGTCCGCATCCTCGGCATCTACGACGATCGCGCGCAACGCGTGCCGACCCATGCCCAGGGCATCCCGGTCGAGGGCGGGATCGAGGATCTGATCGAGTATGTCAAGGCAGTGCCGTCGATCGACAAGGTGCTGATCGCCCTGCCGATGCGTGCGGAGCAGCGCATCCTCGACCTGCTGACGCGGCTGCGCAGCCTGGCCATCGACGTGGCCCTGGTGCCGGACTTCGTCAGCATGCGGCTGGACCGCCAGGTCACGCGCGACAGCCACCCGCCGATCCTGAGCGTGCTGCGCAAGCCGCAATCGGAGTTCGACTGGCTGGTGAAGCGGAGCTTCGATTTCACCACGTCGCTCCTGCTGTTGATCGCCCTGTCGCCGCTGCTGGCATTGACGGCCCTTGCGATCCGGCTGGAAAGCCCCGGCCCCATCCTGTTCCGGCAGCCGCGGCTCGGCCTCAACAACCGGGAATTCAATGTCCTCAAGTTCCGCTCGATGTATGCCGAGCAGTCCGATCTCGCGGCGAAGGAGCAGACCAAGCGCAACGATCCGCGGGTGACGCGGGTCGGCGCCTGGATCAGGAAATGCAGCGTCGACGAGCTGCCGCAGCTCTTCAACGTGCTCGCGGGCGACATGTCGCTGGTCGGCCCGCGGCCGCACGCGCTCGGCATGCAGGTGAAGAACCGCCTGTGCGACGAAATCGTGCGCGAATATGCCGTCCGCCATCGCATGCGGCCCGGCATCACCGGCTGGGCGCAGGTGCGCGGCCTGCGCGGCGCGGTGGAGGAGCCGGCGGTGCTGGAGGCCCGGGTCGACCACGACATCTATTACATCGACAATTGGTCGTTCCTGTTCGACCTGCGGATCCTGATGATGACCGCCATAGAGCTGATCAGGCCGAGGAATGCCTTTTGAGCAGCGAAGCGGTGTTCCCCACTCCATCCGGCCACACCCATAATCGCGGTGAACCGTGACTGACTTTCCGAGCGCGCTGGTCGAAATCCGCAAGGCCGCCCGGGAACCGAGCCTGGCGCCGCGCTTGCACGTCGCCCTCATCATGGGCGGCGGCGAACAAGGCGACTGGCTGGCGGCCATCCGCCGCACCATCGAGGCCGCGGCGCGAAATGGCATCACGCACCTGACCCTGTTCGGGTTCACGACGGGCCTGCTGCACCACTGCGTGCGGGATGGGTTGGCGGATCTGGAAGAGAGCGGGATTCGCCTCTCCGTCGTCGGCGCGCGCGAGGGATTGCCGTCCGATCTCGCCGCGCTGATCGCGGCGGCCGAGGAGCGGACCAGGATCAATCCAGGACTGCACCTTGCCATCGCACTCGATTGCGGCGGCCGCGCCGATATCGTGTCGGCGGCACGCCGGCTGGCCATGCAGGTGCGCGACGGAGCCCTGGCGCCGCACGAGATCGACGAGTGCCGCCTTGGGGCGAGCCTGTGGACCGGCGCCCTGCCGCCGCCCGATCTGCTGATCCGCACCGGGGGCCGGCAGCGCCTCGACGACATCCTGCTCTGGCAGATCGCCTATGCGGAGATGGTTTTCGTGGACCGGCGCTGGTCCGATTTCACGGGCGAGGATCTCGACGCCGCCATCCTGGAATTCCGCCGCCGCGACCGTCGTTTCGGCGCCATCAAGCCCGACATTCTCGCGGGCGCTGCCCTTCTGCCATAAGGAGTGACTCATGAAGATCGCCGTCATCGGTAGCGGCTATGTCGGCCTCGTCTCCGGCGCGTGCTTCTCGGAATTCGGATTCGAAGTGGTCTGCGTCGACCAGGATGCCGGCAAGATCGAGAAGCTGCGGGCCGGCGAGATCCCGATCTATGAGCCGGAACTCGACACGCTGGTGAAGAACAACATGGCGCGGCGGCGCCTCTCCTTCACCACCGACCTCGCGGCCGGCATGAAGGGCGCCTCGGCGGTCTTCATCGCCGTCGGCACGCCGAGCCGCCGCGGCGACGGCCATGCCGATCTCAGCTTCGTCTATGGCGCGGCGGAGAGCATCGCCCGCAACCTCGGCGACTATGCGGTGGTCGTCACCAAGTCGACGGTGCCGGTCGGCACCGGCCGGGAGGTGGCGCAGATCATCCGCACCGCCAACCCCTCGGCGCAGTTCGACATGGTGTCGAACCCGGAATTCCTGCGCGAAGGCTCCGCGATCAGCGACTTCATGCGGCCCGACCGCGTGGTGATCGGCTGCGACAGCGAGCGGGCGCGCGAGGTGATGCGCCAGCTCTACCGCCCGCTGTTCCTGATCGAGACGCCGATCCTGTTCACCAACCTGGAGACGGCGGAGCTGACGAAATATGCCAGCAACGCCTTCCTGGCGATGAAGATCTCCTACATCAACCAGATCTCCGACCTGTGCGACAAGGTCGGCGCCAACGTGCACGACGTGGCGCGCGGCATCGGGCTGGACGGCCGCATCGGGCCGAAGTTCCTGCATCCCGGCCCGGGCTATGGCGGCTCCTGCTTCCCCAAGGACACGCTGGCTTTGATGAAGACCGCGCGCATGGCGAATGCGCCGTTATCCCTGGTCGAGGCGACGGTGGAATTCAACGACGACCGCAAGCGCCAGATGGCGAAGCGGATCGTCGCGGCGCTGGGCGGCAAGGCCGCCGGCAAAACCGTTGCCGCGCTCGGCCTCACCTTCAAGCCGAACACCGACGACATGCGTGACGCGCCGAGCCTGGTCATCCTGCCGGAGCTGATGAAGCGCGGGGTGAAGGTCCAGGCGCATGATCCGGTGGGCATGGCGGAGGCGCGCAAGCTGATGCCGGACCTGCAATACCTCGACGATCCCTATGACGCCGTGGCCGGCGCCGATGCGCTGGTGATTCTGACCGAGTGGAACTCCTATCGTGCGCTCGATTTGAAGCGGCTGAAGGCGCTGATGCGGTCGCCCAACATCGTCGACCTGCGCAACATCTATCGGCCGGACGAGATGGAGCAGCTCGGCTATCGCTATACCAGCCTCGGCCGGCCGCAAGGGATTTCGACCCTCCCCGCCACGGAGATTCAGGATCTGCGCGAGGCCGCCGCGAGCTGAGCGGCTCGGTCGCTAGGAGTTGAATTGTTGCGGTGGCGCGATGGGTGACGCCGCAGCACCCTGCCCCGTGCCGGTGGCGCGGAAATGGCTGGGCGCGGCGCCCATGACGCGCTTGAAGGCGCGGCTGAAGGAGGCTTCCGATTCATAGCCCAGGCGGCGCGCCACCACGCTGACCCGCATCTTGTCGCGCACCAGCCATTGCCGTGCCTGGTGCATGCGCACCTGCGCGACATAGCGCGCCGGAGATTCGCCGACCACGCTGGTGAAGCGCTCGGCAAAGGCGGAGCGCGAGGCGCGCATGACCTTGGCCAGCGCATCGACGGTCCAATCCTCGCTCGGCTGCAGGTGGATCGCAGCCAGCACCCGGCCGATCTCGGGATCGCGCGCCGCCGCGATCCAGCCGGTGGCATCGCCGCAGCCGCGCTCGACCCAGGAGCGGATCAGGCTGGCCGCCACCACATCGGCCAGCCGCGCCAGGATGCCGCCGGCGCCGACGCGGTCCAGCGCCACTTCGCAGGCCATGGTCGCCAGCAGATCGGGAATACGCGGCTCGTTCACCGCCAGCTCATGAATGCGCATCAGGTCCGGCATCATGCGCAGCAACGGATGCAGGCCGTCGACATTGAAGGTCATGCTGCCGCTGAACAGCAGCGTCTGCTCGCCGTCACCGCTCCCGCCGCCGCTGGTGGCGGAGATGTTGTCGCAGACCTTCTGGAAGGTGCAGCAGCCGCGCAGATCGGAGCAGACGTTCGGCGCGCTGGCCAGCGCATGCTCGGCGCCGCGCGGCAGCAGCACCGCGTCGCCCTGCTCGATCCGGATCCATTCGTTCGCCGGGGTGCGTAACCAGCAGCCGCGCCCGGCGACGAAATGGAAACGCGCGGCCTGCTGGGAAGGAAAGAACAGGCCCCAGGGCTCGGTCATCTGGAAGCGGCCGTACTCAACGCCGTCGAGCCGCAGGCCGCGCAGCATTTCCGTCAGCGGGTCGCCCACCGCCGCGGCATCTCTGGACGAATGATCAAACATTCCGGGTTTTCTAGCATGGATTATCCAGAGCGTCATGGCCAAATGCTGCGACCAGATTTTCCCGGAGACCGCCATGTCCGAATGTGCCTGCGCGACTGCCCAATCCCTTGATGCCGCCGATGCGGTGCGCGAAACGGACAATTCGGCCACGGATAGCCCTGCCTGGACTGCGGTCTTGTCCCTGGCCATGGGCGTGTTCGGACTGGTCACGGCGGAGTTCCTGCCCGCCAGCCTGCTGACCCCCATCGCCGCCGATCTCGGCATCAGCAACGGCGCGGCCGGACAGATGGTCACCGCCACGGCGGTGGTCGGCATCGTCGCGGGCGTCGCCATGCCGATCGTGACCCGGCGTCTCGACCGGCGCCTCGTCATGTGGTCGCTGACGACCTTGCTGGTGGTGTCGAGCCTGCTGGCCGCCGCGGCCAATGGCCTCGCCATGCTGCTCGCCGCGCGCCTGCTGCTCGGGGTTGGTATCGGCGGCTTCTGGTCGATGATGGCGGCAATGGCGATGCGCCTGGTGCCGGAGCGTCTGGTGCCGCGCGCCTTGTCGATCATTTTCACCGGTGTCTCGGTCGCGACGGTCAGCGCGGCGCCGGTCGGCGCCTATCTCGGCGGGCTGCTGGGATGGCGCACCGTGTTCGTCCTCTCCGCCGCGATCGGCGTCGCGACGCTGCTGGCGCAGATGCTGACGATTCCCAAGCTGCCGCCGCAAAATGTGCCCAGCATCCGCACCCTGTTCAATTTGCTCGGCCGGCCGAGCATCCGGCTGGTGCTCATCACCATCCTGCTCAGCATCTCCGGGCATTTCGCCGGCTTCACCTATGTGCGCCCGTTCCTGGAGCAGGTGCCGTCCTTGTCGCTGGAGATGATCTCGGCGGTGCTGCTGGCCTATGGCGTCGGCGGCTTCTTCGGCAATTTCCTCGGCGCCGCGGTGACGGAGCGCAGCGCGCCCGCTTCCGTCATCCTGGGCTCGCTGCTGATCGCGATCACCGCCTTCGCGCTGGTGGCGTTCGGATCGTCACTGCCCTTCGCCGCCGCCGGTGTCGCCTTCTGGGGCTTTGCCTTCGGCGCCATCCCGGTGGGCGTGCAGACCTGGATCGTGCGCGCGGCGCCCGACCAGGCGGAGGCCGCCAGCGGCCTCATCGTCGCCGCCTTCCAGGTCGCGATCGCCGGCGGCGCGGTCCTCGGCGGCGTGCTGGTCGACCATCTCGGCGTGGCGAGCACGATCGTCTATTGCGGCATCGGAACCCTGCTCGGCGCGTTGCTGGTGCTCGCCTCGATGCGGCGCGAGACAGTGGCGGCCTCGTAAAGCGTCAGGAATCCTGCGGCCCCGCTTCGTACCAGCGCGGCGTGTAGACCCACGTACTTCCATCCGCCTTGGCAAAGGTCCGGGTGGTGGAGGAGCCGACGATGACCACGGTGCGCATGTCGACATCGTCGGGTTTGAGTTCGCCCAGCGGCACGACGCGCAGGCTTTCGCCGGGGCGGCCGACATCGCGGCCCAGCACCACCGGCGTTTCGGGCTTGCGATGAGCGCGCACGATCTCCAGCGCGCGGCCGAGCTGCCAGGGCCGGGCCTTGGAGATCGGATTGTAGAAGGCCAGCACCAGATCGGCCGCGGCGGCGTGATCCAGGCGGTCCTCGATCACCGACCACGGCTTCAGATTGTCCGACAAAGACAGGATGCAGAAATCATGGCCCAGCGGCGCGCCGGCGCGAGCAGCCGCCCCCTGCGCCGCCGAGATACCGGGCATTACGACAAGCTCGACGCCATGCCAGGCAGGATCTTCCGAACCCTCCAGCGCCTCGAGCACCGCCGCCGCCATGGCGAAGATGCCGGGATCGCCCGACGAGACGACAACCACCGAACGGCCGCTTGCGGCGAGCGACAGCGCATGGCGGGCGCGGTCCAGCTCCTCGCGATTGTCGGAGGCGTGGATCACCTGTTCGGCGCTGAACGGCCCGGCCATCCGCACATAGGTCTCGTAGCCGAGGATGTCCTGCGCATGGTCCAGCGCCCTGCGCACCTCCGGCGCCATCCATTCGGCGGCGCCTGGACCGAGCCCGACCACGGCAAGCCGGCCCCGCGCACGGCCGATCGTCGTCGCATCGACCGGTCCGGTCACGATGGCGATGGTGACAACTCCAGTCCTGATAGGCGCCTCCGCGAGATTCGACAGACTCAGCGCGGCAACGTCCGGGAGGAAGCGCAGCGGCCGGCCCAGCGATTTGGCCATTGCGTGAATCTCCGGCCGAGCGGCATCCCCGTCCGCCGCAACAACAACACCAACGGCCTTGGGCGACAGGCCGCGCGCCGCCAGCGCATCCGAAACCTGCTGCGACAGATCCTCGGCGCCACCGGCGACCGCAACGACGATCGAGCGCGGATGAATGACCAGTTCCCCTGCCGTCGCTTCACGCGCCTGGGGCGTCACCGTGATGGTGAGGTTGCCCGCCGGATCGAACGGCAAGCGCGTCTCGCGGAGCCAGGGCGCGTCCCCGGACAATTTCACCTTCTCGCCGGCCAGCAGGTCGGACATGAAACGCTTGCTGGCGCCGGGATTGCCGATCTCGTAACCGGACGGCGGGCTTTCCAGCGTCGCGCCGAAGCGCACTTCGCCCGTCGTCGTGATGGCGGGCGTCGTTCCCAGCGCGTCGCCGATCCGGCGCGCCAGCGCGTTGACGCCGCGCAGGCCTCCCAGCAGTGGCACCACCGCGCTGCCGTCTTCGGCGATCGCCAGCACCGGCGGCTCGGCGCGCTTGTTCTGCAGATGCGATGCCAGCGCGCGGATCACGATGCCAGCGGCGCAGAAGGCGATGATCGGCGTGTCTTCCTGGAACAGGCGGCGGATGGTGCCGCCGAAATCCTCGAAGTTGCGGTCGGCATCGGTCACGCGCTCGGCCAGGCCATAGAGCACCGCGCCATCCAGGGCACGCTGCGCCTTGCGCGCGGCGGCGACGCTGCCTTGACCCAGTATCAGGATTGCCGGGGCGGGCGCGCTCACGCCTGCCATTTCTGCCCCGGGATGAGGATCATGGAGAAATAAGGCACCGTTTCCGCCTTGATCTCCGCGAAGGGCATGGTGCGCTGGTTGGCCATGGTGGCGCGCTCCACATAGAGCGCGCGGTCGGCCAGGCCCAGGCGCTGGATGACGCGGCGCACCTTCTCGAAATTGGTGCCGAGCTTCATGATCGCCGCGGCGTCGACCTGCGACAGGCGCGTCGCCAGCTCTTCCTCCGGCAGCACGCCGGAGAGAACCGCGAGGCTCTGGTTGCGATAGACGAGCGGCGCCCCCAGCACCGAAGCGCAGGCGACGATCGAGCACACGCCCGGCACCACGTCCGTCGCATAGCGGTCCGCCAGCCGGTCATGCAGATACATGAAGGAGCCGTAGAAGAACGGATCGCCTTCGCAGATCACCGCGACATCGCTGCCGCCATCGAGATGGTGAGCCACCTGCCGCGCCGATTGGTCGTAGAAATCGGCGATCACCTTCTCGTACGACATCGGCGCCGGCAGATGCTCGGTGGTCACCGGATAGATCATGGGCAGAAGTGTCTGCTCTGGTCGCACATGCGCCTCGATGATGGAGAAGGCGTTGCTCTTCTTCCCCTTGGCAGACAAATAGCCGATCACCGGCGCTTCGCGCAGCAGGCGCAGCGCCTTCACCGTGATCAGCTCCGGATCGCCCGGCCCCACGCCCAGCCCCAGCAACCGCCCCGGCTTCGCCATCATTCGATCTCCGTCGCCAGCGCGTTGACCGCCGCCGCCACCATGGCGCTGCCGCCGCGCCGGCCGCGCAAGGCCACGAACGGCACGCCGCGGCTGTCGTCCGCCAGAGCCTGCTTCGATTCGGCGGCACCGACGAAGCCGACCGGGAAGCCGAGGATCAAAGCCGGCTTCGGCGCGCCCTCGTCCAGCATCTCCAGCAGGCGGAACAGGGAGGTCGGCGCGTTGCCGATGGCGACCACGGAACCGGCCAGGTGCGGCCGCCACAATTCCATCGCCGCGGCGGAGCGGGTGTTGCCCATCTGCTTGGCCAGCGCCGGCACCGTCGCATCGCCCAAAGTGCAGATCACGTCATTGTCCTTCGGCAGGCGCGCGCGGGTGATGCCCTCCGCCACCATGCGCGCATCGCACAGGATCGGCGCGCCCGCGGCCAAAGCGCGCCGGCCAGCATCGCCGGCGCCGGCCGAGAACATCAGATCGGCCGCCACATCCACCATGCCGCTGGCATGCACCACGCGCACGGCCAGCTTCTCAAGGTCCGCCGGGACGTGGCTGAGGTCCGCCTCTTTCCGGATGATGGCAAAGGAGTGCCGGTAGATCTCGGCGCCATCGCGTATGTAGTCGATCATTGCTTGCCTTTTGTTGCCCCGGCCGGCGGCGCGGACGTGCCTGTTCGCAGGTGGGTTGCGGCCTGCTCGATGCCGACCTTGGCGGCGATTTCGCGGCCGAACTTGTCCGGCCCCGCCACGGACTTGCGATACAGCGCATAGGCTCCGGGCGCGGAGGCCAGCAGCGTGATATCCGCGATGCCGGCGGAGGCGCAGGATTTCGCGCAGCCGGTGAAATGGACCAGGCCCGGCAGCTTCCCCCCACCCTCCAATGCCTGCGCCAGGCGCAGCGCATCGGCCTTGGTGTCGGACATGGCCGAGGCGCATCCCGTGGAACCCGAGCAGGCCACCATGGAAGCCAGCGGTTGATCCGGATCGCAGGTGAACCCGGCGGCTTCCAGGGCGCGAACGGCCGCCGGCGCTGTCTCGTGCCGAATGAACGGCACCAGCGCGCTCTGCCAGGGGGTCAGGCGCAGGGTGCCATCGCCGTGCTCGTCCGCGATGGCGGCGAGCTGTTCCAGGGTGCGCGGCGACAGGCGGCCGAGCGGCGGCACCGCGCCGATGAACACGAATTCGGTTTGGCGCTGCGGATGGATGCCGACGTGGCTCAGGAACGCCGGCAGCGCGCGGCGCCAGGATGCCGCGTGGCTGATCGCGACCTTGCCCGTCAGGCGGTCGAAGAATTCGGCGCGCGTCATCTGTGCCAACAGGTTGCGCATGCGTTTGATGTCC
>DASZQC010000475.1:0-17662 GCA_035549815.1 Dongiaceae bacterium | reverse complement strand
GTTGGCGGCACAGGCATTGCTGGAGCGGTAGGGGAAGCCGTAGCGCCGCGCAAGCTGCCCGCCCGCCATCGCGGCGCGGGTGTAGTCCGGTGTGCCGAAGGCCGGCGCGCCGGTCTTCATGTCGACATTCGAGGTGAACCCACCATAGACGCAGGCAACACCCGGATTGACCATCTGGATGAAGGTCAGGCCGGCCAGCGCCTCCGCATTCTGCAGCGCGAGCGCGCCCGCGATCGTCGCCGGCGCCATCGCGCCCGACAGCGTGAAGGGTGTCAGCACCACCGGCTGGCCATGCTCCGCCATCGCCGTCAGGCCGCGCAGCATCGGGATGTCGAGGCGCAGCGGCGAGTTGCTGTTCACGATGGAGAACATGCTGGGCTCGCGCTTCAACTGCTCCTTGTCGATGCCGCGGGCGATGCAGATCATCTCCACCGCGTCCAGGATGCGCTCGCGCCCCAGGCTGTACGGGTGCCAGATGCGGTCGGTCAGGGTGATCGCGTAGTAATGCGCGTCCAGATGCCGCGTCGCCGGCGGCACGTCGGCGGGCTCCACCGGATAGCCGCCGATGAACTGCACCGCGTTCAGGCTCTGCACCAGCTTCAGCAGGTCGCAATAATCCGACATGGTGCCGGGCCGGCGGCCCCGATCCAGGTCGGAGACGTTCGGCGCCGAGGCGACGGAGCCGAAATTGATGTTGTTGCCGCCGAACGTCAGGCTGCGTTCCGGGTTGCGCGCGTGCATGACGAAGCTGGACGGCGCCTTGGCGATGCTCTCCATGATCAGGTTGCGGTCGAAGCGCAGGCGCAGCGTGCCGGCCACCTCTTCCGCGCCCTTGGAGATGGCGAACTTGCGGGAGTCGTCATCCAGGAACTCAATGCCGAACTCCTCCAAGATTCGCATGGAGGCGTTGTGGACTTTCTCGATCTGCTCCTCGGTCAGGACTTCGACCGGCTTGTAGGGGTTGCGGTGGTTGCGCCACGGCAATTGCTTGATGCCCCCGACAGTGCGGCGTTCGCGGCGCTGGCGCTGCTCTCGCTGCATGGATGATCCTTTCAGATGAAGCCCTTAACCCAGGATCATGCGATAGCAGCCCGCCCCACGCCGCGCCAATGAGATTTGGGTCGCCCGCGCGGTTATTTTTCGAAGTTCGCCACAGGGCGACAGCAAAGAAAAAGGGGGCCGAAGCCCCCTTTTGAACTTAATCTGGCCAACAGCGTCTATTCGGCCGCGATCGCCGGGTAGCCCGCGAGATCTTCCTTCATCTTGATCTTGATCGAAGCTACCTCGCCGGCGGTGATATTCAGCTTCTCGCTGCCCCACATGTTGCCGTAGCGCGCGATCAGGATGTATTTGCCTTCGCGCAGCATGATCTTCGGCGCGGGGCCGGTCTGCTGGGTCACTAGCTCGTACTCGCCCTTGTCGTTCTTCTTCTCGCGGACGACCTGCCAGCTCACATCCTGCGCGATTTTCTTCTTGCCATTGTAGGCGGCGCCTTCGGCATGGCCGGCATAGAGGTTGAGCGTGTAGTCATAGGACTGGCCGGCCTGCAGCGGCACCACGAGGTCGGCCTTCACGCCGTTATAAGTGGCGCGGATCACATAGCCACCGGCGGGGATGGTGAAAGAGGCGGTCGGCGCGTTGACCACGTCGATCTGCTCGCCCTTGTCCGGCTGGCCCTTGATGTAGGTCAGCAGCTTCCACTCGATCGGGTCTTTGACCGGCTTGCGGCCCTTGGACATGATCATCTTGATCGAGACGGAGGCATTGCCCAGCACGATGGTACGGACCACAGGCGCCTCGCCGACCGTGAAGGTCTGCTTGGCCGCCATCTTGCTGTCCTTGACGAGGACCTGATACTGGCCGGCCTTCAGCTTGGTCTTGAGGACCGCCGTCTTCTCTGTGACGACCGGCTTCTTCTCCGGCTTGCCGTTCTTGTCGAGCTTGGTGATGGTCCAGCTCACCGGCGTGGTCAACGGCTTGCCGTCGTTGCCGACCTTGGCATCCATGGTGACATCGGCTTCCGCCGCCGCCAGGGCAACCTTGCCGGTAACCAGGAATGTCGCCGCAAGCAAGCAGGCGACGAATACAAACGTCGCAGCGCGTGAGAGCATACGCACAGCTAACCCCTCGAAATTGAATTAAGTTAAGCGCTTAATACCCCAGGGACTCGCCCTGTCTCAAGCAACAATCTCCGAGCCTACAGAGCCTAGGTTAACATTCCATAACGATTGCGATCCTTCCGGGCCGCCAGCCGCGCCGTCACAAAAGCATCCATATGGAACGTCGCGTGCTCCGGCTCATAGCGCCATACGGCGCCGACCGGGCAGGCAATGCGTGCCAGACAGCCGCGCTGAAAACAAGCCTGATCATTCTGCCTAGTCGAAACGACGTGGTCGACACAATGATCGACTTCATAGCGCGCGCCGGTGAAGGCGCCGACGGGACAGGCCAAGAGGCACGGCCGCTCGACGCACGTATCGCACGGATGACCGCGCCACTGTGGGTCCGGCAAGTCCAGTTCGCCCGGCAACAGGAGCGCGGCGCGATAGGCGTGCCATAATCCGAACTCCGGATGGATCTGGATACCGATTGGGGAGTTTCGGACCCCTTCCGCCCGCTCCGCCCAGCGCTGGAACGGCCAGTAAGGCGGCCCGTCGAACGGGAACAAGGCGGCCCCGCCATGCGCCGCCGCGATCGGCGTCAGCACATCCCGCGTCCAGCGGTCCAATGGATGCGGTTGGCCGGTTCCCAGGATCGCCGCCTTGCTGCGCTGCCACATTTCGGAACCGACATTCCCGACCAGCACTACAGACTTTGTATCGGGCCGCAGCGCCAGCAGCGCCGCATCGGTGGCGGGAACCGGCGCGAACCCGCCCCGCAGCCGCAATCCGTGTGCAGCGAGTTCCTCCACAAGCGCCGTCATATCGGAGGACTGGGTCACGGACGCCCCGGCAGCCTCAACCGGACGCAACTGGACGCATGGGCGCGACCGCGCTTAGCATGGCCCCTCTCGGACCGCGTCGCGTCGGGTCCGATTTGGGGGCAGCGCAAGAGGCAAAAGATCATGACCATGTCCGAGACAGTCGCTTTCACCCGTATGGATGAAGGAACCTACGAAGATTACCAATTGCTGGAACGCCTCTACAAGAAGCTGGACCATGAGCTGGTCGGCAATGTCCTGCGCCTGCTGAATGCGCTGAAGGGCGACAAGCTCGGCTACAAGATCGACCGCTACGACCATTCCCTGCAAAGTGCGACCCGGGCGCTCCGCGACGGCGCCGACGAAGAGCTGGTCGTCGTCACCTTGCTGCACGACATCGGCGACACGGTGGCGCCGCACAATCATTCCGACCTGGCCGCCGCCGTGCTGCAGCCTTATATCAGCGCCGACAACCACTGGCTGGTGGAGCATCACGGCATCTTCCAGGGCTATTACTATTTCCACCATTGCGGCGGCGACCGCTTCGCGCGCGAGCGCTATCGCGGCCATCCGATGTTCGAGCGTACCGCCCTGTTCTGCGAGCGCTACGACCAGAACTCCTTTGATCCCAACTACGACACGCTGCCGATCGACGCCTTCATGCCGATGCTGAACCGCATCCTGGCGCGGCCGCCCTTCGGCACCGCCAACGGGATCGCGCCCGCCGGTGCGGCGGCATGAGCCTCGTCACCGGCATCGGCGGCGTCTTCTTCAAATCGCGCAACCCGCCGGACCTGGCGCGCTGGTACCGCGAGGTGCTGGACATGCCGACGGATCCCGGCAGCGCGTCCTGGGCCTTTCCCTGGCGGGATGCGAGCGGCGAGCCCGGCTATACGGTGTGGGGCGTGTTCCGCGCCTCCACCAGCTATTTCGGCAATAACGGCCAGATCTTCATGATCAACCTGCGCGTCTCCGACCTGGATGCCGCCCTGACGCGGCTGCGGGCCGCCGGCGCGCAGGTCGACGACCGGATCGAGACCACCGAGGAAGGCCGTTTCGGCTGGTTCTACGACCCGGATGGCCGCCGGGTCGAACTGTGGGAGCCCGCGCCGATCAAATGACGCGCGGCAGAAATTAACTATTTCCGCCACTTAGCCGCTTGTGCGTCGGATCACAGACGCCGGGCCGGCCGCTTCCTAGAGTCCCCACATGCCCGAATCCATCGCGCGCATCGTGAGGGGATTTTCCATGCTCCGCTTGTTGAGCATCGCGACGCTGCTGCTGGTCATCGCCTGCCTGATCGTCAGCGCCTCCATCGCCCTGGCCGACGACGCGCCCGCATCCGATCAACCGGATGTCAGCGTAGATGATGCAAGCACGACGGATACTTACGCCTTCGATTTCGAGATCGAGAACTTACCCGACGCTGAATTCGCCGAATTCATTAAGCACTAGGACGTCCCATGAAGACCCCGCCCATCAAGATTGTCCGGCCCTGGCCGGCCGAGCAGCCGCGCCCACCGGTGATCCGCAAGACCCAACGGAAATGCCCGGGCAAAAAGAGCTCTTAGCGGGACGATTGCTTCAGGCTCTGCCGCCTGCGGCGCGACGCTCAGGTTCTTCCTCAAGAACCGCGTTCGGCCCGGCGCGCTCGCGCCGCGGCGTCTTGCCGAAGAAGTCGCGATAGCACTTCGAGAAATGCGAGGCGGAGACGAAGCCGCAGGCCAGCGCGATGTCGATGACCGACATGTTGGTCTGCAGCAGCAGCAGCCGCGCGCGGTTGAGGCGCAGCTCGACATAGTACCGCGCCGGCGACCGGTGCAGGTACTTCGCGAACAGGCGCTCCATCTGCCGGCTGGACAAGCCCGCCGCTTCCGCCAATTCCTGGCGGCTCAGCGGCTCCTCCAGGTTCTGCTCCATGAGCTGGATCACCTGGATCAGCTTCGGATGACGCACGCCCAGGCGCGCGGTCAGCGCCATGCGCTGGTGGTCGTGGCGGTCGCGGATGCGCTCGTGGATGAACTGCTCCGAGACAGAAGCCGCAAGATCATGGCCATGCTGCTGCGAGATCATGTTCAGCATCATGTCCAGCGCCGCTGTGCCGCCGGAGCAGGTGAAGCGGTTGCGGTCGATCTCGAACAGTTCCGACGTCGCCTCGATATCCGGGAAGTTCTCGGAGAAGCTCGCCAGGTTTTCCCAGTGGATGGTGCAGCGATAGCCGTTCAGCATGTTGGCGCGCGCCAGGATGTGGCTGCCGGTGCAAAGAGCTCCAATGTCAGCGCCTTGGCGGTCGGCCCTGCGAAGGGCTGCGAAGACGTTCTTGTCCTCGTACAGGTGCCCGTCGATGCCGCTGCACAGGATCACGGTCTGATAGGCGTTGATCTGGTCGATGCTGCCTTCGGGCGTCAGCTCGATGCCGTTGCTGGCCTTCACCGGTTTGCCGTCGGCGGAGAACAGGTGCCAGCGATAGAGTTCCTTGCCGCTGGCCCGGTTCGCCAGGCGCAACGGCTCGATGGCGGAAGTGAAGGCGATCATGGAAAAGTTCGGCACCAGCAGGAAGGCCATTTCCTGCGGCAGCTTGCTCGGTTTGGCTCCAAACATGGGCTCTGCGCAACCCTCTAAGGCGCCCGGATCCCCAAATCGTCCACGGCGCGATCTGAAAAGTCGGTGCCGTCTATAGAACAAAATGCCCGCGTTGTCGCTAGGAGTTTTTCGTCGCAGGCGGCGTCGCGGAAGGCAATCCCAAAGGGCCCGGATCGGCTTGACCGGGATGCGGAATCCCGCCGAAAGTTGCCGCCTCAAACGGCCGGGATTCAAAGCTTTTTATGAAACAGCCCTACTCCATCTTCACCCTGGCCCGCAACGCCTTCACCTATCACGAGAACTGGACCGAGGCCTGGCGCAGCCCGGACCCCAGGCCGGCCTATGACGTGGTCATCATCGGCGGCGGCGGCCACGGGCTGGCGACGGCCTATTACCTGGCCAAGGAGCATGGGATCACCAATGTGGCGGTGATCGAGAAGGGCTGGCTGGGCGGCGGCAATACCGGGCGCAATACCACGGTCGTCCGGTCGAATTACCTGTGGGATGAATCCGCGGCGCTCTACGAATTCTCCCTGAAGCTGTGGGAGGGCCTGTCGCAGGACCTGAACTACAATGTGATGTTCAGCCAGCGCGGCCTGATCTCCCTCGCCCACAGCCAGCACGAGATGCAGGCGATCCGCCGCCGGGTCTATGCGATCCAGTTGAACGGCATCGATTCCGAATTCCTCACGCCGGCTGAGTTACAAGCCTTCTGCCCGATCATTAACATCGACCCGAAGGCGCGCTTCCCCATCGTCGGCGCCAGCCTGCAAAGGCGCGGCGGCACGGCGCGTCACGATGCGGTTGCCTGGGGCTTTGCCCGCGCGGCGGATTCCCGCGGCGTCGACATCATCCAGAATTGCGAGGTGACGGGCCTCAAGATCGAGAACGGAAAAGTCACCGGCGTGGAGACCACGCGCGGCTTCATCGGTGCCAGGAAAGTCGGCATCGCCGTGGCCGGCCATTCCGGCGTGGTCTGCGCCATGGCGGGCTTCCGCCTGCCGGTCGCCAGCCACGTCCTCCAGGCGCTGGTGTCGGAGCCGATCAAGCCGGTGCTGAACACCGTCATCACCTCCGGCCTGGTCCATGTCTATGTCAGCCAGTCGGACAAGGGCGAGCTGGTGCTGGGTGCCGGCATCGACCCGTACAATTCCTATTCCCAGGCCGGCAGCCAGCCGATCACCGAGGGTACGCTGAACGCCCTGACCCAGCTTTTCCCGATCTTCAGCCGGCTGCGCATGCTGCGCCAGTGGGGCGGCATCGTGGACACCTGCCCGGACGCCAGCCCGATCGTCGGCAAGACGCCGGTCGAGAACCTGTTCTTGAATTGCGGCTGGGGTACCGGCGGGTTCAAGGCAACGCCCGGCTCGGGCTTCGTCTATGCCCACACCATCGCAACCGGGGAGCCGCATCCCCTGGCCGCGCCCTTCAGCCTGGAGCGCTTCTCGACCGGCTACCTGATCGACGAGCACGGCGCCTCGGGTGTGGCACATTGACGCGAATAATCCAGGCTAAACCCTTGAGTCAGAACCGCTTGACCCTGCGGCGGTCTGACGACATTAGATGGCGCTCGGCCAACGGACGCAGCCACACGGCTCAGCCATTCTCGCGGCCGATTCCGCGAGGCTCCCGGTAGACGCCATGAAGCAGCATTATTCGATTTTCACCCTGGCCCGTAACGCCCTGTCCTTTCACGAGAACTGGACCGAGGCGTGGCGCAGCCCCGACCCCAAGCCGTCCTATGACGTGATCATCATCGGCGGCGGCGGCCACGGCCTGGCGACGGCCTATTACCTCGCCAAGGAGCACGGCATCACCAACGTCGCCGTGCTGGAGAAGGGCTGGCTCGGCGGCGGCAATACCGGCCGCAACACCACCATCGTCCGTTCCAACTATCTGTGGGACGAATCCGCGCATCTCTACGAGCATGCGCTGAAGCTGTGGGAAGGCCTGTCGCAGGACCTGAATTACAATGTGATGTTCAGCCAGCGCGGCCTGCTCTCCACCGCGCACACCGTGCATGACATGCAGGCGCTGCGCCGCCGCGTGTATGCCATCCAGTTGAACGGGATCGACAGCGAAATCCTGACCCGCGAGCAGGTCGCGGCCTATTGCCCGATCCTCGATTGCTCGCCGAATGCGCGCTATCCGGTGTTCGGCGCCAGCCTGCAGCGCCGTGGCGGCGTCGCCCGCCATGACGCAGTCGCCTGGGGTTTCGCCCGCGGCGCCGACGCGCGCGGCGTGGACATCATCCAGAATTGCGAAGTGACCGGCTTCAAGATCGAAGGCGGCAAGGTGGTCGGGGTCGAGACGACGCGCGGCTCCATCGGCGCCAAGAAGGTCGGCGTGGTCGTCGCCGGCCATTCCGGCGTGCTGGCCGGCATGGCGGGCTTCCGTCTGCCGATCGAGAGCCATCCGCTGCAGGCCATGGTGTCGGAGCCGATCAAGCCGGTGCTGGACTGCGTGGTCATGTCCGGCCAGGTGCATGTCTATGTCAGCCAGTCCGACAAGGGCGAACTGGTGTTCGGCGCCGGCATCGACAGCTTCAACTCGTACGCGCAGATCGGCAGCCCGCCGGTGGTCGAGAACATGCTGAACGCGCTGATCGAGCTGTTCCCGATGTTTGCGCGGCTGCGCTTCCTGCGGCAGTGGGGCGGCATCGTGGACACTTGCCCCGACGCCAGCCCGATCATCGGCAAGACGCCGGTCGAGAACATGTTCATCAATTGCGGCTGGGGCACCGGCGGCTTCAAGGCCACGCCGGGCTCCGGCCACGTCTTCGCCCACACCATCGCGACGGGAGAGCCGCACAAGCTGGCGCAGCCCTTCGCGCTGGAGCGCTTCACCACCGGCTACCTGATCGACGAGCACGGCGCCGCCGGCGTCGCCCACTGATCCGAGGCATTACGATGTTGGTCATCCCCTGCCCTTACTGCGGTCCGCGCGACGAGCATGAGTTCTCTTACGCGCGCGAAGGGCACATCGCCCGCCCGACGAACGCCGAGCAGCTCTCGGACGCGGAATGGGCGCAGTACCTGTTCATGCGCAAGAACCCCAAGGGCGTGCATTACGAGCGCTGGATGCACGCCAAGGGCTGCCGCCGTTATTTCAACGTGGCGCGCGATACGGTGACGCACGAGATCTACCAGGTCTATGAGATGGGCCAGCCGGCTCCAGCAATTGACTCCGGGGTGAAGAAGGAGTCCGGCCGATGAGCCAGAACCGCCTGCCGCAGGGCGGCCGCATCGACCGGACGAAGCCGCTGCGCTTCACCTTCGACGGCAAGAGCTATTACGGCTATCAGGGTGACACGCTGGCCTCCGCGCTGCTCGCCAACGGCGTGGTGCTGGTCGGCCGCTCCTTCAAATATCACCGGCCGCGCGGGATCCTGACCGCCGGCGCGGAAGAGCCGAATGCGCTGATCCAGCTCGGCACCGGCAACCGCTCCGAGCCCAACCTGCGCGCAACGCAGATCGAGCTCTATGAGGGCTTGGTGGCGGAGAGCCAGAACCGCTGGCCCAGCCTGACGACCGATTTCGGCGCGGTGAACAGCTTGTTCCATCGCGTCTTCCCGTCGGGCTTCTATTACAAGACCTTCATGTGGCCGAAGAGCTTCTGGATGAAATACGAGCATTTCATCCGCCGCATGGCCGGCCTTGGCAAGTCGCCGACGGAGCCGGATCCGGACCGCTACGACAAGCTCTACGCCCATTGCGACGCGCTGGTGGTCGGCGCCGGCCCGGCCGGACTTGCCGCCGCGCTGGCCGCTGGCCGCGCGGGGGCGCGCGTGATGCTGGTGGACGAGCAACAGGAATTCGGCGGCTCGCTGCTGAGCGACCGCCAGTCGCAGATCGAAGGCAAGCCGGCGGCCGATTGGGTCGCCTTGGCCGTCGCCGAGCTGCGCGCCATGCCGGACGTGACGTTGCTGCCGCGCACCGTGGCCTTTGCCTATTACGACCACAACATGGTGAGCTGCATGGAGCGGGTGACCGATCACCTGCCGCCCACCTCCGCCGAGGCCGCCAGCCAACCGCGCCAGCGCCTGTGGCGCATCCGCGCCAAGGACATCATCCTGGCGACCGGCGCCATCGAGCGGCCGATGGTCTTCATCGACAATGACCGGCCGGGCTGCATGCTGGCCTCCGCCGCGCAGACCTTCGTCAATCGCTACGGCGCGGCGCCCGGCAAGCGCGCGGTGCTGATGACCAACAATGACGGCGCCTATCAGGCCGCGCTCGATCTGGTCGATGCCGGCGTCTCCGTCGCCGCCATCGTCGACGTGCGCGAGAACCCGGAAGGCGAGCTCATCACCGCGGCGCGCCAGCGCGGCATCGAGATACTGGCCAACCATGCCATCACCAAGGTGACGGGCAAGCTGGCGGTGCGCGAGATCGAGGTGCGCCGACTGAACCCCGATGGCAAGGGCGTGCATGGCGAATCCCGTACCATCTATTGCGACCTCGTCATGTCGTCCGCCGGCTGGCAGCCGACCGTGCATCTGTTCTCGCAGAGCCGCGGCAAGCTGCGCTGGAACCAGGACATCCTGGCCTTCGTGCCGGATAAGCAACTGCCCGGCCAGAAGAGCCAGTCGGTCGGCGCCGCGCGCGGCGTGTTCGGCGTGGGCAACGCTTTGACCGACGGCCACGCCGCCGGCGCCGCCAGCGCGCGGGAAACCGGCGCGACCGGTTCCTCGGGTGCCGCCGCGATGGCGAGCAGCGAGCCATCGCAGGGCGCGATGCGCGAGATGTGGGTGATCCCGTCGAGCGAGCCGGTCGGCCACAAGGGCAAGCACTTCATCGACTACCAGAACGACGTCACCGCCGCCGACGTGATGCTGGCGCACCGCGAAGGCTATCGCTCGGTCGAGCATCTGAAACGCTATACCACGATGGGCATGGCGACCGACCAGGGCAAGACCAGCAACGTGAACGCGCTGGCGCTGATGGCGGAGCTGCGCGGCGTGTCGATTCCCGAGGTTGGCACCACCACCTTCCGCCCGCCTTACACGCCGGTCACCATCGGCGCCTTCTCCGGCATCGACAAGGGCGACTTCCTCGACCCGATCCGCAAGACACCGCTGCATTCCTGGCACGAGCAGCACGGCGCGCCGTTCGAGACGGTCGGCCAATGGCACCGCGCCTGGTACTATCCGAAGCCCGGCGAGAGCATGCACGACGCGGTCAACCGCGAGGTGAAGGCGGTGCGCACCAGCGTCGGCATCGTCGATGCCTCGACCCTCGGCAAGATCGACATCCAAGGCCCGGATGCGGCCTGGTTCCTGAACATGGTCTACACCAACGCCTGGTCCAAGCTGGAGCCCGGCAAGTGCCGCTACGGCCTGATGCTGGGTGAGGACGGCATGGTGATGGATGACGGCGTCACCAGCCGCATCAGCGAGAATCACTTCCACATGACCACGACGACCGGCGGCGCCGCGCGCGTCATGGCATGGCTGGAAGACTGGCTGCAGTGCGAGTGGCTGGACAAGAAGGTCTATCTCACTAGCGTCACCGAGCAATGGGCGGTGATCGGCATTAGCGGGCCGATGGCGCGCAAGCTGCTGTCCGAAGTGGCGCCGGAGCTGCCGTTGGACGACGCCAGCTTCCCGCATTTGTCGTTCCGCGATGGCGTAGTCGCCGGCGTGAAATCCCGCGTCTACCGCATCACCTTCACCGGCGAGGCGACTTACGAAGTCAATGTCGCGCCCTCCTACGCCATGCATGTGTGGCGGGCGCTGATGCAGGCGGGCGAGAAATACGGCATCACGCCCTACGGCACCGAGGCGATGCACGTGCTGCGCGCCGAGAAGGGCTTCATCATCGTCGGCCAGGAAACCGACGGCACAACCACGCCGCAGGATCTCGGCATGGATTGGATCGTCAGCAAGCAGAAGCCGGATTTCCTCGGCAAGCGATCGCTGCAGCGTTCGGACACCAAGCGGCCGGACCGCAAGCATCTGGTCGGTCTGCTGACCGAGAACCCGAACGAGGTGTTGCCCGAGGGCGCGCAGATCGTCGCCGAACTCAAGGACAAGCCGCCGATGGAGATGATCGGCCACGTCACCTCGAGCTACTGGAGCCCGAATTGCGGCCGCTCCATCGCCATGGCGCTGGTCAAGAACGGCCGCAACCGCCAGGGCGAGACGGTCTATCTGCCCTACGAAGGCAAGGTGGTGCGCGCCAAGATCGGCGAGCCCAAGTTCTTCGATCTGGAAGGAGCGCGCATCAATGGTTGAGACCTACCAGCGCCGCACCCCGCTCGCCCATCTGGGGCTGGTCGGCCGCGCCGCCACGGCGGGCAAGGTCACGTCTGGCGTGACGATGTCCGAGATCGGCCATCGCGCCATCATCAATATCCGCGGCACGGCCTCCGATCCGGCCTTCGCGGCGGCGGTCAAATCGGCGACCGGCGTTGACCTGCCGGCCAAGAGCAATACCGCCACGTCGAACGGCGACCGGCAGATTCTCTGGCTCGGCCCCAACGAATGGTGGGTAACGGCGAAGGACGGCGAGGCCGAGCACCTGCTCGAAGCCCTGCGCAACGCCTTCGGCGGCCAGCACGCGACCGCCTGCGACGTCTCGGAATCCCGCGCCATCATCGTCGTGAAGGGCGCGAAGGCGCGCGACCTGCTGGCGCGCGGCGTCAGCCTCGATCTGCATCCGAAGGTCTTCACGCCCGGCCAATGCGCCCAGACCGGCCTGTCGCGCTGCAACGTGCTGCTGCACTTGACCGACGACAGCCCGCGCTTCGAGATCTACGTGCTGAAAAGCTTCTCGGACTATCTGTGGCGCTGGCTGGAGCAGGTCGCGGTGGATTTCGACCTCGGCATCGAGGCGTAAGCCGCCCTCGCCTGACCGTCACCCCGGCCGAGCGGAGCGAGCGCCGGGGTCCACCCATCCGTCGCAAGAACCCTTGCGCGTTCGTGCGACACACCAGCCGCCCGTTGCGGCGGCACGGTGGATCCCGGCGCAGGGCCGGGATGACGAACGAGAGTGTGGCGGTGACGGAGCGTCTAGGCGTAGCGGCTAACTCGCCAACTGCGTGACGACTTCCTGCGAGTGGATCAGGTCGCCCAGCGTGGTGCGCGTCAGGCTTTGCAGCATGGCGTTTTCCGCCTGGCCCAGCACGCGGTCGAGCAGTGGGCCGACGGCGCGGCCGATCGGGCATTTCGGATTGGCGTTGCCATGGCGCGCAAACAACGGGTCGGTCTCCACAGCGGCATAGATCTCATCCAGGCCGATGCGCTCCGCCGGCCGCGCCAGAACGAAGCCGCCGGCGGCGCCCGCGCGTGAATCGACGAGGCCGGCCGCGCGCAGATCGCCCATGAGGCGGCGGATCAGCACCGGGTTGGTGCCAACGGACCCTGCGATGTAGTCGGAAGAGACCGGTCCCTTGGTGTTGGTCGCCAGCATCAGCAGGGTGTGAATGGCCACCGCAAATCGACTGTTTTGCATGTGTGTGAGTCTTCAGTTGTCAGGGTCGGCGCGTGGCGCCGTTTGGCGGGGATTATGGAGTCCTTGGAACCGCCTTTCCAGTGCCGTCTTGCCGCAAACCCCGCAATCAGCCAGGATGCGACACCCCTATTAACCCTGATTTCCCCACGAATTCCGCAGTGCCTGCCGATCACAATTTGAAGGCTCAGCATAAGCCTTTGGCCGCGTTCGCCCTGATGGGCAGCGCCATCCTGTGCTTCTGCCTGGTCGATGCCACCGCCAAATGGATGACCGCGGGCTATGACGCCTGGCAGATCGTGCTGGTCAGCCGCGCTGTGCCTATGCTCCTAGCGCTGTTCCTGGCGTATCGCGCGACCGGCAACCCCTTCAATTTCTACACCAGGTTTCCGAAAGAACAGGCGGTGCGGGTGGCATTATCCGTGCCGATGATCTGGTGTTTCTTCGTCGGCTTGAAGACGATGGCGCTGGCGGAAGCGATCACCATCGCCTTCGTGGCGCCGCTTTTCATCATCATGCTGTCGCGGCCGCTGCTAGGGGAAAAGATTGGCCCGCGCCGCTGGACCGCGGTCGGCGTCGGCTTCGTCGGCGTGCTGGTCGCGCTGCAGCCGAGCTTCGGCGGATCGATGACCGGGCCGATCCTCGTGCTGATCTCGGCCTTCAGCTACGCGCTGTCCATGGTCATGCTCCGGCGCTTCTCGGGCCAGGAATCCAACCACAACATCTACTTCTACGGGGCGGTCGGCTCCTTCGTCGTGGCGGGCTTCAACTCCGTCCCGGTCTGGGTCGCGCCGGACGCCGTCGATTGGGGCCTGCTGCTGCTGGTCGGATTATGGGGCACCATCGGCGCCTTCGCGGTGATCCACGCCTATCGCCGCGGCGAGGCGTCGATGCTGGCGCCGATCGAATATACCGCGCTGATCTGGTCGATCATCTTCGACCTGATCCTGTTTCAATTGACGCCGGTGCCTGTGGGCCTCGTCGGCGCGATCATCATCATCGGCGCCAACATCTATGTGGCGCACCGCGAGCACCAGATCGGGAAGGCGCTGACTTCGGCCCTGCCGCCAGAGCCCCACTAAGCGCTAGTTCGGCACCTTGCGCACGGCGCCCTTGTCTGCGCTGGTGGCGAAGGCGGCGTAGGCGCGCAACGCCGTGGTGACCTTGCGCTTGCGCGGCTGCGCCGGCTGCCAGCCGGCCTTGTCCTGCGCCGGGCGGCGCGTGGCGATCTCGGCCTCGCTCACCGCGAGGTGAACTTTGCGGTTGGGGATGTCGATCTCGATCGTGTCGCCATCCTTCACCAGGCCGATCAGGCCGCCATCCGCCGCTTCCGGCGAGACGTGGCCGATGGACAGGCCCGAGGTGCCGCCGGAGAAGCGGCCGTCGGTGATCAAGGCGCAGGCCTTGCCCAGACCCTTCGATTTCAGATAGCTGGTCGGATAGAGCATCTCCTGCATGCCGGGGCCACCGCGCGGGCCTTCGTAGCGGATCACCACCACCTCGCCCGCCTTCACCTCGTTCAGCAGGATGCCCTGCACCGCCGCATCCTGGCTTTCGAACACGCGCGCCTTGCCGGTGAATTTCAGGATGCTCTCGTCGACGCCGGCCGTCTTCACGATGCAGCCGTCCGGCGCGAGATTGCCCTTCAGCACCGCAAGGCCGCCATCCTTGGAGAACGGATGCTTCGCGCTACGGATCACACCGCTTTCGCGATCAGTGTCGAGGTCGTCCCAGCGCCGTTGCTGGCTGAAGGCGACCTGGGTCGGCACGCCGCCGGGTGCCGCCAGGAAGAAGTCCTTCACCTTCTGGCTCTTGGTGCGGGTGATGTCCCACTGGTCGATGGCATCGCCGATGGTGCTGGAATGCACCGTCGGCAGGTCGCGGTTGATCAGCCCAGCCTTGTCCAGCTCGCCCAGGATCGACATGATGCCGCCCGCCCGGTGCACGTCTTCCATGTGCACGTCGGACTTGGCCGGCGCCACTTTGCACAGCACCGGCACCTTGCGGGACAGGCGGTCGATGTCGGCCAGCGTGAAGTCCAGCTCCGCTTCATGCGCGGCGGCGAGGATATGCAGCACCGTGTTGGTCGACCCGCCCATGGCGATGTCGAGCGCCATCGCGTTCTCGAAAGCGCCCTTGCTGGCGACCTTGCGCGGCAGCACGCTTTCGTCGTTCTGCTCGTAATAGCGCCGCGCCAGATCGACGACGAGGTGCCCGGCCTCGACGAACAGCCCCTTGCGATCGGCATGGGTCGCCAGCGTCGAACCGTTGCCGGGCAGCGATAAACCAAGAGCTTCCGTCAGGCAGTTCATCGAGTTCGCCGTGAACATGCCGGAGCAGGAGCCGCAGGTCGGACAAGCCGAACGCTCGATGACCTTCACGTCTTCTTCCGAGACGCGGTCATCGGCGGCAGCCACCATGGCGTCGACCAGGTCCAGTGCCTGCTGCTTACCGCCCAGGATCACCTTGCCCGCTTCCATCGGGCCGCCGGACACGAAGACCGCGGGGATGTTGAGGCGCAGGGCCGCCATCAGCATGCCCGGCGTGATCTTGTCGCAATTGGAGATGCAGACCATGGCGTCGGCGCAATGGGCGTTGACCATGTATTCGACGCTGTCGGCGATCAGCTCGCGCGAGGGCAGCGAATAGAGCATGCCGTCATGGCCCATGGCGATGCCGTCATCGACCGCGATGGTGTTGAACTCCTTGGCGACACCGCCCGCCGCCTCGATCTCGCGCGCGACCAGTTGGCCCAGATCTTTCAGGTGCACATGGCCCGGCACGAACTGGGTGAAGGAATTGACCACGGCGATGATGGGCTTGCCGAAGTCGCTGTCCTTCATGCCGGTGGCACGCCACAGGCCGCGGGCACCGGCCATGTTGCGGCCGTGGGTGGTCGTGCGGGAGCGATAAGCGGGCATCTCTTGATCCAGGATGTGGGGGATATCGAGGGACTTTATGGCCTGGCCGGAGCGGCTTCCAGATGGTTTTTCAAGCGCATGGCAGCCATGCCTTCAACCGTTAGGTACGGCCGGCCTTAGAAGGCGCCATCCTTGGTGACCCCGGGAAGATGATAGATCGGCTCCAGCAGATCGGCGCTGTCGATCTTGAAGCCCAGATCCTTCAGCAATCCGTCGCCGATGGCATAGATCCAGCCATGCACGGCCAGTTCCTGCCCCTGGCGCCAGGCGTTCTGCACGATGCTGGTATGGCAGACATTCAGCACCTGCTGGCGCACATTGATCTCGCAGAGCAGGTTCAGTCGCTTTTCCGGGTCGGTCTCGGAATCCACCGCGTCCTTGTTGGCGGAATAGACGTCCTTGATCTTGCGCAGCCAATTGTCGATCAGGCCGAATTCCTGGCGGTCCATCGCCGCCCGCACGCCGCCGCAGCCGTAATGGCCGCAGACGATGATGTGCTTCACCTTCAGCACGTTGACCCCGAATTCCAGGACCGACATCAGGTTGATGTCGATGTTGTGGACCAGGTTGGCGATGTTGCGGTGGACGAATAGTTCACCCGGCGCCATGCCCATCAGCTCGTTGGCCGGCACCCGCGCGTCGGAGCAGCCGATCCACAGATATTCCGGCGTCTGCTGCGCTACCAGCCGGCTGAAGAATTCCGGGTCCCGGTCGGTCATGGCCTTGGCCCAGGCACGGTTCCGTTCCAGCAAATTGGCCAAACTCGCGTCTTTCAAGCTTTCCTCCGGACCTGCTGTGAGGGCACCTTGCGCCCGTCCCTGGCACCGTTTATGGGAAAAGCATGGAAAACAAGCAACCCTCTTGGCTGAAACCGGCCATCGATTGGGGGCCGCTGATCGCCTTTTTCATCGCCTTCAAGCTGGAAGGGCTGATGGTGGCGACCGGGGTCCTGATCGTGGTCACCATCATCCTCTGCGGCATCGGCTACGCGATGATGCGGCGGCTGGCGCCCATGCCGGTCGTCACCCTGATCGTGGTGGTGATTTTCGGCGGCCTGACCCTGTGGCTAAAGGACGAGACCTTCATCAAGATGAAGCCCACCATCGTGCTGGGCCTGTTCTCCCTGGTGCTGTTCGGCGGGTTGCTGCTGAAGAAGCCGTTGGTCAAATACGTGATGGAGTCGGCGCTCGAACTGGACGATGCCGGCTGGCACAAGCTGACCTTGCGCTTCGCGATCTTCTTCGCCGTGGTCGCATTCCTCAACGAGGTCGTCTGGCGTACGCAATCGACCGACCTCTGGATCGATTTCAAGGTGTTCGGAATCCTGGGGCTGAACGTGCTCTTCATCCTGACCCAGTTCCCGATGATCCGGCGCCACCAGGTCAAGCAGCCGTCGGAATGACTTCTAGGGCGTGATCTCGACCGGCGTGCCGTCACGGACCAGGGACCAGATTTCCTCGATCTCCGCGTCGGTCACCGCGATGCATCCCCGGGTCCAATCGCCCGGCGGCCGGCCGGGCAGCACCCACCAGTTGGGCGTGCCGTGGATGAAGATGTCACCTCCGGGCGCAACGCCCTGCGCCGCCGCGGCGGCGCGATCTGCCGCATCGGGATAAGAGATTTTCAGCGACAGGTGAAAGGCGCTGTCCGGGTTGCGGGCCTCGATGACGTAGCGTCCCTCCGGCGTCCGCCCGTCGCCCTCCTGCGCCTTGTCGCCCTCCGGCGCAAAACCCAGCGCGACGTCGTAGCCGCGCACCACCATATCGCCGGCCACCAATTCCAACCGA